>JAPUIX010000183.1 GCA_027296625.1 Gammaproteobacteria bacterium
GTGTCAATCTCTTCAAATTTCAGTGTAAGGCGATCATAAGCATCGGCAATTGGATCGCTGTTAGTAAAGGCTGCAGTTGTCATGGTGTGTCCTCCCGTCTTTGTTGGGTGAATGGGTGGTCGGGTGATTCGTAACCGCCATAGGACGGCCAGTGGTATTTCCCTCGCGGGTCTTGTATTTCCACCGAAACCTGACCAAGAGCAGGAGACATAAAAAAGCCGCAAGCTGTCGGGTGCGGGGGAAGAGCTTCCTTCTTACAAGGACTATAATTGACGTTAAGGTACTGAATTATAGGGATTATTTCTGATGGCCTGAACGGCCTGGGACGGTAATGGACGTGATTACGTATTCACGGGTTGAAGCGTTCAATCACGTTGAGCAGGCGCTCATCATCCGGTGTGGTCGCTAATGCACTATCCCACACCTCACGTGCTCCTTCCTTATCACCCATCACCCAGAGTACTTCACCCAAATGGGCTGCAATCTCCGGATCGTCGCGCATGGCTCTTGCCTTGCGTAGGTACGTGACCGCTTCCTCATATCGACCAAGCCGATAGAGTACCCAACCGTAGCTATCTAAAATATAGAAATCGTCAGGGCTCAGTTCCTGAGCGCGCTTGATCAATTCATAGGCTTCTTCGTAGCGATCTGTCCGGTCGGCCAGCGTATAGCCCAGCGCATTTAGGGCCTGGGCGTTGTCCGGCTGATGCTCCAATATCTCACGCAGGTCTTGTTCCAAAATATCAAGCCGATCCATCTTCTCAGCTAGCATGGCCCGCGCGTATAAAAGATCCGGGTTAAAATTGTTTTCCAAGGCACGATCATAGACTTCCATCGCCTCTGCGTAGCGACCCTCAGTCGTCAAGATCTCACCTTCGGCTTGGACCAAGACGGTCTCTTGACGGGGATTCTGGGTTTGAATCGCGTTGAGGTGGGCCCTTGCCTCTTCCAACTTACCTTGCTTCGCAAGTAGTAGCGCAAGGCGAACCTGTCCGTCGAGATAATTTTCACCGCGTTCGACCCCCATATACCATGTGGTCGCCGATTCATAGTCGTTCTGCTCCTCGGCGATGCGCCCGAGATAGTAGCGCGCCTCATCCACACGCTGATTGTTATCGACAAGACGACCAAAGTACTGCCCAGCATCATCAAAATGATTGTCCTGCAGATAAAGAAGGCCGAGTGCATAAAGGACATCCGCATTATCTGGCTGCTGGAGGATTAGAAGCTCATAATTCTCACGCGCTTCGTCATACCGTTTGGCTTCCGTTAAGAGCCGCGCGTAGGTCATGCGCACATTGAAATCGTCTTCCCGCTCACCAAGCCTTTCATTCAGCCAAGCCAAGGCGGCATCCATATCATCTTGCTTTTGCAGGACCGAGACGTAGGTCATGGCCGCATTGAAGTTATCTGGATCGAGTACGAGGACCTGCTCCAGCGCGGTTTGCGCCGTGTCATAATCCCCCACACGGACCGCTAAGTGAGCGTACGCGAATAACGCCTCCGGATCGTCTCGGCGTTCGGCGACCAGCTCTTGCATAAGCTCTAGTGCCACCTGCTGATCTTTTTCCCGACCGAGCAAATTGGCAATCATCCAAAGCTTCTGGTTGGAATTGCCACTGGGGGTCGCAAGAATGTAGTCAAATTGGCGCAATGCCTCCTTGGTATCACCTGTGCGAATAGACATCGCCACCAGTACCTGCCGGGCCTCAATGTTATCGGGGTCTGCGCGCACCCAAAGGCGTGCGGCTTCCAGCGCCTTGTCGTCCTTCCTCGCGAAAACGGCGATTCGGGTTGCCCGCTCAGCGAGCTGTGGGTCAGGAATACTACGTGCAAGCTCCAAATAGTTATTGACTGCAAGATCAGGCTGACCGCGCTGACCTGCAATTTCAGCCACCAGCAGCTTGTAAAGGATCTCTTGCGTGAGTTCCTGCTGCGGGCGCACGGCGGGTTCGCCGGCCTTTGCGCCCGCCGCCGGCTGTGCCGCAGTTTCAGGGCTCGCTGGCGTCCCCTTCAGTGTGCCACCGGCACACCCACTCAACAGCCCAACCACCGCGCCCAAAACAAGCGCCTGGACCCATACATTGCGATGTATCATTTTTGTGTGAAAATGAGTGCCCATATAGCTATAGAACATGCGAACATGCACAAGCAGCCTGAGTGACCGCAAAACCCCTTTAGGGGTTGACACAATAAACCCCGTCGCCGTTTTCCACCAAACTTATTTTCCTTCGCCGTGTGGCTTCGAATCAAGCCGCTGGCGGCACGCTGAACTTGCTTAAAGACTCAATATACCCGAGCTTGTCTATCATCGTCATGCCCCACGGGCCTGCTCTAGGCAAAACAGTCACTTAAATTGATTTCTCATCCGGCACGGCCGGGAGAAATGGGTGGCCAATCGCCCTACGTTGCTTGTATTCACACAGCCCTTGCCGCAGAATTTTCATACCCTCATGGCCGTCCCGTCGCACCCATGGTCTTGTTAGCAATTGGAGTCAATCACAAAACCGCGCCGGTGGAAATCCGGGAAAAGGTGAGTTTCGCGGTTGACCGCGTGCCCGATGCGTTAACGGAACTTACACAGCAGCAGGGCGTGAGCGAAGCCGTGATCCTATCGACGTGTAACCGGACGGAGATCTATTGCGGGCTTGCGGACCAGGACGGTCAGCGCGTCATCGAATGGTTTATTCACTACCACGACCTTGAAAGTTCGCAGATAGTGCCCTATTTGTACACCTATCCCGACCAGCGCGCGGTGGAGCATGTACTTCAAGTCGCTAGCGGTCTGGACTCCATGATCCTCGGGGAACCCCAAATCTTGGGGCAACTCAAATCAGCCTACCAAACAGCTGTGCAAACCGGCACCATTGGCAAATTACTCGGTCGGCTTTTCCAACACACCTTCGCGGTGGCAAAACAGATCCGTACGGATACCGCCATCGGCGCAAGCCCGGTTTCCATCGCCTTTGCAACCGTGCGACTCGCGAAACAGATATTTGGTGATCTGTCTGAGAAAACTGCGCTCTTGATAGGCGCAGGGGAAACGATTGAGTTAACGTCAAGACACCTCCATGAGAACGGACTCGGGCGCATGATTATTGCAAGCCGTAATCTGAAGCGGGCGCAGGGTATCGCCGCCGAATTCAGTGGCTATGCAATCACGCTTGGCAACATGCCCAAGCATGTCGCCGAAGCTGACATCATCATCTCGTCAACGGCAAGTCAACTGCCTATCCTCGGTAAAGGCATGGCAGAAAGCGCAGTGAAGCTAAGAAAACACCGCCCTATTTTTATGGTGGACATCGCAGTCCCCAGAGACATTGAACCGGAGGTAGGTGAATTAGAAGACGTGTACCTTTATACCGTAGATGACCTCAAGGGGGTTATTGAACAAAACCTCCAGACCCGCCAACAGGCCGCACTGCAGGCCGAGGAGATCATAGCAACGGAAGTTCTCCGCTTCATGACGTGGCTA
The DNA here is from genome assembly GCA_027296625.1 of Gammaproteobacteria bacterium. Classification (NCBI taxonomy): domain Bacteria; kingdom Pseudomonadati; phylum Pseudomonadota; class Gammaproteobacteria; species Gammaproteobacteria bacterium. The sequence goes on from JAPUIX010000183.1 coordinate 3,476, forward strand.
CAGTCTCTTGATGCAGTTTCGACGATCCGTGCACTACGCGAGAATGCCGAAACCCTCCGGCAGGAAGCACTTGCTAGAGCGCAAAGGAAACTCGCACAAGGTGTCGCACCGGAGAAGGTCATTCAAGAACTCGCCCACACCCTCACCAATAAGCTCATCCATACCCCCAGCATTCAACTTCGGTCGGCGGCTACAGAGAAGCGACATGATCTACTGGAAGCCGCGCAAGAGCTGTTTGATCTCAAAAATGGCCGCCGTAGATGAAAAGGAAAAATAGCGCTTTTAAACAAAACCTTACGCTCATTTGAGCTGCCGAGTTATAATAATTCGATATCCCGTTTACTTTTCGGCCCATATCCGGGCATGAATATCATCATTAAAGACCGCTAGCCATGCTGAAGGAATCATTACGTATCAAGCTCGAAAAGCTCTCCGATCGCCTCGAGGAGTTGAACCTCCTGCTCGCTGATCCCGCCGTGATCAACAACCAGGACCGCTTCCGGGAATTGTCCAAAGAATACGCAGAAGTTAACCCCGTCGTCTCTTGCTTTAACGAGTATGAGAAAAACACAGCTACCATCACGACATCACGGGAGCTGATGAAGGACGAGGACGCCGAAATACGTGCGCTTGCAGTGAAGGAGCTCGAACAAGCCGAAGAAGATAACACTCGCTTAGAGATGGAGTTTCAGCGGCTCCTGCTCCCCAAAGATCCGGCGGACAAGAGCAACCTTTTCTTAGAAATCAGGGCCGGCACTGGTGGAGAGGAGGCTGCCCTCTTCGCAGGGGACTTATTCCGAATGTATACGCGCTATGCAGAGCTCCGTGGATGGAAAATGGAAATGTTAAGTGCCCACCTCAGCGATCTGGGCGGGTACAAAGAGATCATCCTGCGCCTTATCGGCCAGGGAGCGTACTCTCGGCTCAAGTTCGAATCCGGCGCACACCGCGTACAGCGCGTTCCTGAGACTGAATCCCAAGGGCGTATTCACACGTCCGCGTGCACGGTTGCCGTATTGCCTGAAGTTGATGAGGTAATCGACTACGAGGTCAACCCGAATGATCTCAGGATCGACACCTTCCGTGCTTCGGGTGCTGGCGGCCAACACGTTAATAAGACCGATTCGGCGATTCGGATCACGCATCTACCCACAGGTATGGTGGTCGAGTGCCAGGACGACCGTTCTCAGCATAAAAACCGTGCGCGAGCCATGGTGTTACTAAAAACAAAATTGGTGGCCGCTGAGCGAGCACGCCAGATTGCTGAACAGGCAGAGAGCCGACGCAGCCTTGTCGGCAGCGGTGACCGCTCCGAGCGCATCCGTACATACAACTTTCCTCAAGGCCGTGTGACTGACCACCGGATCAACTTGACGTTGTATAAACTGGATGGGGTGCTGCAAGGCCAGCTCGATATGTTCATCGATCCACTGATCAATGAACATCAGGCCGATTTACTCACCGCGATGGGTGACTGACGTTGCGACACGTTACAAATACGACCCTACCCTCATGGCGCTGACGATCAAAAGTCTCCTAAATGAAGCAGCGCGCACGTTGGGCCATTTGCCCTCGGGCCAGCTCGACGCCGAGGTGCTTCTGTGTACCGTGCTTGGTGCCGATCGCGCCAAACTCTATGCCTGGCCGGAGCGGATGGTGGCAGAGGGACCGGGCTTACGTTTCCAACGACTCGTCTCGCACCGCGCTGACGGCTGGCCTCTCGCGTACCTGACCGGTTGCCGAGAATTCTGGTCTCTTCAACTTGAAGTCACGGCTGACACCCTGATCCCAAGGGTCGAGACCGAGCACCTAGTCGAAGCGGCCGTGCGGCACGTACCAGCCGATCGCCCTGTTGAGATTGCCGAACTCGGCACAGGATCGGGTGCCATCGCGTTAGCCATCGCCGCAGAGCGACCGTATGCCCAGATTGTTGCAAGCGATATCTCCGAGCAGGCGCTCACCGTGGCGGAACGGAACGCTTTGCGCCTTGGGATCACCCGGGTCCGCTTCCGACAGGGTGACTGGTGTGATGCGCTCAACGACGAAGCCTATGACCTTATCGTCTCGAATCCACCCTATATCCGTGACGACGATCCACATTTGGCCGATGGCGATGTGCGCTTCGAGCCGGGTTGTGCACTTCGGGGCGGACCGGACGGCCTTGCCGCGGCTTATGCCATCATCCACCAAGCGCCTGATCACCTCAAACCGGGTGGCTGGTTGTTGCTAGAACACGGCTTTGATCAGGGGCCCTCAATCCGGAAGCGCTTTGGGAAAAACCGCTTTAATTGCATTCACACTTATTTTGATTATTCAGGCCATGAACGGGTTACAGAAGGACAGCGGGCCGACTCCTGATATTCGCAGCCGCGCGAGTGATGAACGCGAGTGGCTAAAGCAGCGCACGCTCACGTTCCGTCATAGCGCCTTTGAATCTCGTGATGATATTGAGAATAGGCTTCGCGACATCCGTCAGAGTGACGGCGTGAAATCCGCCAAGACCCGCTCCAACGACCGCCTATCGATTACCTATGATCTACGTGTGACAAATCTCGAAAAAATAATAGAGGTGCTCACGTCTGCGGGTATCACATTAGGAAATTCCATTTACTTAAAACTCCGCCGGTTTATGATTCACTATATAGAAACGATTCAACAAGAAAACGCCACAGCACCATCGGGCTGGCACACTTATGTCCGTGACATCTATGTCAGTCGCTACCAAGCCCGCCGCCATGGTGCTCGAGATGATCGACCTCAACAGTGGCGCAAGTATTTACATTCACCCATTGATGACCGATAGAGGGATCAGGTGACACGCACCAACGGCACAGCAACGTTCAGGTGAGCTTTACTGTCGCCTTTCGGAGCTAACGTGTAACCTTTAACAATCGATGAACGACGAAGCCTTACTCCGCTACAGCCGCCAGATTATGCTGCCGGAAATCGATGTGGCCGGGCAAGAGCGATTATTGCAAGCCCGCGTAATCATCATTGGCCTGGGGGGCTTAGGATCTGCGGCATCGGTCTACTTAGCCGCGGCCGGTGTGGGGCACCTGGTCCTTATAGACTATGATCGCGTAGAACTTGCCAATCTACAGCGACAGGTCGTACATAGCAGCGGAGATATTGGACGCGCGAAGGTGGATTCGGCGCGCGACCACCTGCTTAGTTTAAACCCCGAAGTGGAGATCGACACCATCGGTAACCGGCTAGACAACGACGCCCTAGAAAAAGTGATCGCTCATACGGATGCCGTCGTTGATGGGAGTGATAACTTTCCCACGCGCTTCGCGATCAACCAAGCCTGCGTTAAAACCAGAACACCGCTCGTATCCGGCGCTGCAATAAGCTACGAGGGACAGATCAGTGTTTTCGGCGCCAATAAAAATAGTCCGTGTTACCGCTGTCTCTATAACGATGAGGAAGCCCCCGCCGAGACCTGCGCTGCGACTGGAGTAATCTCGCCCCTGTTAGGCATCATTGGCAGCCTGCAGGCAATTGAGACCATGAAACTTATTATTGGAGTCGGTAAAACGTTACAGGGCCGACTGCTGCGTGTGAATGCACTAACCATGGAATGGCGTACGTCAACGCTCAATCGAGATCCCGATTGTCCAGTGTGTAGCCCCTATCAACGTGACCAGGAGCCAAGTCAAACTTCCGCGCCCGCTCGCCAAGCAGATGCTTGAACATGCACAAGGCGTGCCCGAGCTTGAGGTCTGCGGACTCTTAGGCGCACGTCGTGGGCAGGTAACGAGCGTCTACCCCGTACCGAACACAGCGGATGATCCAAGACGTTACTTTCTTATGGAACCTCGCGGACAAATCGACGCCATGCGTACGATGCGCCAAGCAGGGGAGACCCTCTTTGGCATATACCATTCTCATCCCAGTACACCTGCCCAACCCTCAGTCCACGATGTCGAACTGGCGGCTTATCCCGGCGTGGTCTACCTCATTATTTCACTCGCCAAACCGGAGGCGCAGATGGGCGCGTTTTACTTAGACGGTGCATCGTACAAGGAGGTCGCGCTCAGCATCTATTGAGCACACGGTTTGTTGGACTGCAACGAATGCGCGGCGGCGGATGCCGGGCGCACACGCCCGGCCCCATGAAAACTCCGCAGCTATAAAGCAGCTAACGCCCCATCGTAATCGGGCTCTTGGGCAATTTCTGGTACCAGCTCCGTATACCGAATCTTATCATTCTCATCAATAACAACTACCGCCCGTGCCGTGACCCCCGCAAGGGGACCGTTTTCGATGAGGACACCGTAGTCACTCGCGAAATCTCGTGACCGCATCATTGACAACGCGATCACATTTTCCACCCCCTCGGCAGTGCAAAAACGTTTTTGCGCAAACGGCAAGTCTGCGGAAATTATTAGAAAAGCCGTATTCTGACGTGCCATCGCTGCATCGTTAAATTTTTTAGTCGACGTCGCGCAAACAGGTGTATCAAGACTGGGTACGATATTGAGCAACTTTTTTTTGCCTTTAAATGAATTAAGGCTTAATTCGTTGAGGTCTCCGTCCACCAGAACAAAATCTGGAGCATCACTGCCGACAGTCGGCAATTCGCCGTTCGTGTGAACTTCATTACCTTGTAACGTGATCGTTGCCATTATTAACCTCCTCATGGTGCCCTATCAGATGATCGATAACACTCTCAACGATCCGGCTGTGTCATAATAACTAACCGATCCATTGATCCATGCTCCAAGATCTTGAATGGACTCCACAACGTCATCACCACAATCCCCGATTCCATCAAGCCCATGGCAATCGACGGCTGCCGTGCAGCCACTGCCGGAAATTCAAGGGATACTTAGTCTGCTTCCTGATTCTCTGCAAGCTCGGTATATGCATCGGCATCGAGCAAGTCGTCCAGCTCGCTCGGATCCGCGGGCTCCAGTTTAAAGATCCAGCCATCACCGTAGGGATCCTGATTAATCAGCTCCGGTGTCTCCACAAGCAGTTCGTTAACAGCCAGGACCTTACCCAACACAGGACAAAAGATATCCGATGCAGACTTGACCGACTCTACCACCGCACACTCCTCTCCCCCCTCATACGTTCGCTCCACCTCAGGCGGTTCTACGTAAACCATATCACCTAGCTGTTCCTGGGCATAATCAGTAATACCGACACGTATGGTTCCATCCTCCAAGAGCTGCGCCCATTCATGGGACGACGTGTATCTCAACTCATTCGCTACGTTACCCATGGGTCCGTCCGCCGATTATTCTTTGACCTAACTTTCAACCGCCCGGGGACATCGCTTTCCGCGAGGAACGGAACTGCGCGAGACACAACTCAATTCTGGCACGCTGCTTACGACAGGCCCATAAGCGCCGAAGTTTTGCATACGAACGCTGGCAGCTTTCTCCGTTCGCCTTACCTGCGGGCTTTAACGAACACACCCAATTCAGGCCGCCCCCTAATATGGATCATAGCCGATCACCGTGTCTTCCCCTAAGCTTATGAGGGCCTGGGTACCTGAATTCCTTCCCGCCCAAACACCACCAAATGATCAATCTCGAGCCGGATCCCGATGGGTTCATTAAGGCGATGGTCGTGGTGACTGGGCACTAGGCTTACAACCTGAGCACCGCTATCGAGGCACAACGTATAGAGGAACTCCGCACCGCGAAAGACCTTATCGACCACAGTGGCTGTTTGGTTGCTATCATCGTCGTGAATAATGTCATCAGGGCGGATCAAAACCGCGACGGGCGTGCCCTTTTCATATTCTTGGGGCACGAAGCCACAAATGACACCGAGTTCTGTTTGAACATGATTTTCGTCCACGACGTTGCCTGGTAGAAACACTCCTTCACCAACGAAATCTGCGACGTACGTACAGGCAGGCCGATGATACAAATTGTAGGCCGTGTCCCACTGCAACAGCCGCCCGTCTCTCATAACGCCCACGACATCCGCCATGACAAAGGCCTCGAGCTGATGATGACTTACCAGCATTGTGGTGATCCGATCCTGTTTCAAAATAGCTCGCACTTCTTTTGCGAGCTGTTCTCTGAGCTCAACATCCATGCTTGAAAATGGCTCGTCCAATAACAGTATTTCAGGGCGGGGGACGATGGCACGTGCTAGGGCCACCCGCTGCTGCTGCCCGCCCGAAATCTGATGTGGATAGGTCAAAAGAATGTCCTCAATACCAAACATCTTTGCAAGTTCCGTCGTTCGACGTGCCTTCTCCACGTTGGTAAGTGCAGCAAGACCAAATTGGATGTTCTCTTGAACCGTCAGATGAGGAAACAAAGCAAAATCTTGGAACACCATACCGACCTGTCTCCGCTCCGGAGGTAAGACGCGTGCTTTATCACTGACCTTAACCCCCTTCATTAAGATCTCCCCGGAGAAAGGCGTTTCAAACCCAGCAATAGCTCTCAGCACCGTCGTTTTGCCACAACCGCTCGGCCCCAACAGACAACCGATCTGACCTTCGGCCAGCGAAAGCGACATCGCCTCAATAACGTGGTGCTCGCCATATCCAAGCACAATTTCTCTAATTTCGAGGACTTCCTTCATAACCGGGACGAGAACGCGAAATGGACAAACTCAGCACAATGACAGGAAGAATGCCGACCAACATAATTGCAAGCGCGGGATGAGACGCATCGACAAGCCGTTCGTCATTGGCTAGCTCAAATGTGCGCACAGCCAATGTGTTGAAGTTATACGGCCTTAGCACGAGCGTGGCCGGCAATTCCTTTAATACATCAACGAATACGAGCAATAATGCGGTAAAGAGACTGCCGCGCATGATTGGCATATGCACCCTGCGCAAGACAGTTCGGGGGCTCAAGCCGAGTGACCGCCCAGCCTCATCTATTTCGGGCTTGATCTTACTTAGGCCAGCATCCACCGTATTCAGGGAAACTGCAAGGAAACGAACCATGTAGGCAAACAACAAAACCAATAACGTGCCACTGAACAACAAACCCGACGACACACCAAAGGCCGTTTTCAACCATGCATCGAGGGTGTTATCCAGCCAACCAAACGGCAACATCACCCCGACAGCGATCACAACACCAGGCACCGCATAGCCCATGCCCACAAGGCCTATAGCAAATCCGGTAGACGCCCTCCCATGCAGTCGCTTGCCATAGAGCATAAATAAGGCAAGCCCGAGCGCGAGAATGGTCGCTGAGAGCGCCAGCGTCACACTGTGACCTACGAGCACCAAAAATTCGCGATTAACAAACGCTTCCCCGGATTGCATTGCCAATACCGCCAATAGGCCACCTGGCAGCAAAAATCCGAATAACACAGGAATCATACACGCGGAAAAGGCGAACACACCGCGCCAACCTTGCATGCTGCGCTCCGGCAGCGGACGGTAGCGGGTGCTGGTATGATGATATTGGGCTTGCTTACGTGAGTAACGTTCGAGCATCACGAGCGAAAAAGCAAACAACATTAAGAAGGCTGATAACTGCGCCGCAGCAACGCTATTGCCAAGACCGAACCACGTACGGTAGATCCCCGTCGTAAACGTACCAACACCAAAGTACTGTACCGTTCCATAATCTGCTAGCGCCTCCATCAACGCTAAAGATACGCCGGCGATAATCGCCGGTCGCGCGAGCGGTAACGCGATCCGACTGAAATTCCGCCACGGTCCACAGCCAAGAAGTCTACCGGCCTCGAGTGCACAAATTGATTGTTCGATAAACGCTGTACGGGCAAGCAAGTAAACATACGGATAGAGCACCAGAGATAACATGACGATGGCGCCACCTAATGAGCGGATCTCGGGAAACCAGTAGTCGCCATAAGACCAGCCAAACCAAGCGCGGAGCCCGGATTGGACGGGTCCCGCAACATCAAGGAGGCCCGTGTAGGCATAGGCGATGATGTAGGCGGGCACGGCCATAGGCAACAAAAGTGCCCACTCCAGGGTTCGGCCCGCAGGAAAGCGATGCATCGTGACAAGCCATGCCGGTCCGACACCCAAGACTAACGTGCCCGCGCCGACCCCGAGCATCAAAACAACAGAGTTACCAACATAGTCCGCGAGGACAGTCTCTGCCAGATGTCGCCAGATATCTGCGCTCGGATAGAAAACCGATGCTGATATAACGATGATTGGAAGCGACAGCAGGGCTGCAGTAAACAAAACACCGGCGGTCCAGGCATTGGTAAAAAAGCCCGCTCTAAATGAGAGGAATCGCATTGCCGCCCGATGAAGTGTTGCTTCACTTGACATCGACGCCTCAAATTACAATGGCCATCCCGTTTTAATCCATTGAACTACCGCCAGCCGGCACGGTCCATCAATCGCACCGCTGCGGAATTGTTTTGTCCAAGTACTTCCAAGTTAAGTGAATCAGGACTGAAGTCACCCCAATCACGCAACGTGGCACTGGGTTCAACGGTGCTTCTGACAGGATACTCGTGATTTTTTTCCGCGTACCAGGCTTGCGCCTCGGCGCTCGCCAGAAATTCTAGGAGGAGAATGGCCGCCTCAAGGTGCTTGGCTGATCGTGTCACCCCTGCCCCACTGACATTCACATGCACACCCCGGCCCGCTTGATTGGGCCAAAAAACCGTGACCCCCGAGCCTGCGGTGCGCTCCGCCGCGTGGTTAGATGTCAGCATCTTGGCGAGGTAATAGGTATTAACCAGCGCCACGTCGCATTGGCCGGCCGTGACCGCCTTGATCTGATCCCGATCGCCTCCCTGAGGGGGACGAGCAAAGTTCTCAACCAATCCGCTCGCCCACACCTCGGTCTCGTCCACACCCTTATGGGCAATCATCGAAGCCACCAGAGATTGATTGTAGATGTTGGAAGATGAGCGGACACACAGCTTGCCTTGCCAGACGGGGTCGGCCAGCGCCTCATACGTGCTGAGTTCCTCTGCATGCACACGACCTTTGGCGTAAACGATCACCCGCGCCCTGAGCGACAGGCCATACCAATAGCCTTGCGGGTCGCGGTAGGCTGCGGGCACGGCCTGATTCAATACGGGAGACTCGATGGCTTGCAGCATGCCCGCCTGCTTGGCCCGGTGCAGCCGACCCGCGTCCACTGTTAGAAACACATCGGCGGGCGAATTTGTGCCCTCAACTTGGAGGCGTTTTAGCAGGGTATCCGCATCCCCCGTCAAGAGATTGACCTTGATACCCGTCTTCGTGGTGAACTTATCTAAGATGGGTTTGATCAGCGCCTCCTGGCGGGCCGAGTAGACATTGACTTCCTGGGCGTATCCCGGTGGCACGCTAGCGAAAAGGCCGCCGACCAAGCAAAGCGCACCCATGAGGCCAGATGCGACAATGCGTTGAAGGAATGCCATTCAAACATACTCTAAATAGAAACGATAACGCATTTCATTCGCATATGTTATGGGCCTACTGCAACCGCATCCCAGCCGGCGGGACCAGCCCATGGGGGGCCAATACAAAGTGATTGCTTGGTGGAACAATGATAAGAAGACGGGCGTGACACGTGCCGCACCCAGGCGGCCAAGTGAGGTTAAATGACGCCTTGCAGGCTGCCGTCGAAGGGTCGGCCTTGTGCCATCCTCAGCGTTGTCATTTTCGCCTCATCGAGACAGCATTTCGCATTCTCAAGGCAAGCCCCGCAGCTCGCGGCAATCAGCAGGGTCTCAGTCAACTGGCTGAGACTTTCGGCACCGCATGCGACGGCGCGTCGGATGTCCTTTTCCGTCACAGCATGACACACGCAGATATACATCGATCGTTTGCCCCCACAATGGGTGAGCCCCGCTGACCCGCGATTACTTCAAAAGATAACGATAGTACAAATGAGAACGATTTGCAACAAGTACGCTCAGTCTATCAACCCGTACCTGAAGCGCGACGACGGGCGGCTATCAAGCGGATGACGCTTACAACAGGGGGTGGGGATCGCGCCTACGGCCCGCGACCTCACATCTTCGACTGAAGATAATTTTGGAGTCCCACTTTCTCAATCAGCTCAAGCTGTGTCTCAAGCCAGTCGATGTGTTCCTCCTCGGTTTCTAAGATAGCTTCCAAGAGCTCGCGCGAGACGTAGTCCTTGATCGATTCGCAATAAGTGATCCCCTCGCGCAACAACGGCGCGCCCTGACGCTCAAGCGCAAGGTCGGATTCCAACATTTCCTTCACATCCTCGCCAATGGACAGCATGCCAATATCCTGAAGATTCGGTAGCCCCTCAAGAAAAAGGATGCGCTCGAGCAAACTATCTGCATGTTTCATTTCATCGACGGATTCTTGGTATTCATGATCATTGAGTTCCTTTAGCCCCCAACTTTTAAACATACGAGCATGAAGGAAATATTGATTGATAGCGGTGAGTTCGTTTTTCAACACCTTATTTAGATGGTCGATAACTTTTTGATCTCCTTTCATGATGCTACCTCATCACACGGTTAATCGCTGATCACACCCTCAGAGCGCGCTTGCTGCTAACGAAGCAATCTTGACGCGTATATCGATTACGACACACTATCGAGAGCGCGCATTGTCTGTCAAGGTACAACCGATTGACTTATAGTGAGAATTATTCGCGTTTATTTATGTTGAGCTTAATGTGTGCTATCGATCAAGACGAGCGCTCATTCAGTGGCTGCTATACTGAAGAATTGACATTTCAATAAGGAGACTTTTCTGTGGACATCGGTACTATCATCATCCTTGGCCTTCTCGCCGCTTTATTGTTCTATGCGATCACGCTTTACAACAATCTGGTGTCGTTGAAACACAATGTCTCCAAAGCTTGGTCGAACATCGATGTATTGCTCAAACAGCGCCACGATGAACTACCCAAGCTCGTCGATACCTGCAAACAATATATGAAGTACGAGCAAGAAACTTTGGAGAGGGTGATGAAAGCGCGCGCGGCCGTTGCCCAAGCCCGCGAAGCAGGTGATGCCGGCGCGCTTGGTCCGGCCAAGACTGAATTGCACCTCGGGCTCAGAGGCCTTTTTGCACTTGCGGAGGCCTATCCAGATCTCAAAGCGGACGAGACATTCAAGCATCTGCAAGCCCCTATCTCCTAGCCGCACTTGCTCAACCCAACCTGATTAAGAAATATCGTTTTTATGCCGCTGGTCTGATGACGACTTTTTTCCTCGCCGCCATTGCATTCACGTGGATGCTTGGTGCTCGACTAATGGCCTAATTTCCTTCAACTTTTTGTCGACTCGGCGCAGTCATGTTAAATTACACAAGCGATCCGGTAACTGATTCCAAAATGTCCCTGTTCGCGATAGGCCGGTGATTTCCTGGCTGTCCGAAATAGACCACCTTGACCGAACATCCGCGTGTGTAACACGAGAACAGTGCAGACCGACCTTGATACAACGTGCGCGAGCCTAAGAAAAATCCCCTGCTGGACATAAAAGGACTACCAGCCTTTGCCCAGATCAAGCCCGACCACATCCAACCTGCGATTAATTATCTGCTGGCCAAGAATCGCAACCGGATAGCAGCACGGTTACAGGGAACTACCCCCTATACGTGGGACAACACCCTGAAAGTCTTCGAAGACCTTGAGGATAGGCTCAACCGAGCTTGGTCGATGGCGAACCATCTTCACGCCGTGGCGGACAATGATGCCCTACGTAAAGCCTACAACGCTTGTCTACCTAAGCTTTCGGAGTATGCAACCGACATGGGGCAAAATAAGGCACTGTACGACGCCTACGCATATGTCGCTAATGGCGACGAGTATCCTCGCCTCGGGACAGTCAAGCAGAAGATCATTGATAACGCCCTGCGGGATTTTCGCCTTTCCGGCATCGAACTTGACGGAAAGGACAAAACACGTTTTAAAGAAATCGAAAAGGAATTGTCCCGCTTGCAGACGAAGTTCGAAGAAAATCTACTAGATGCCACCCACGCTTGGGAAATGCATATCACCGACAAAGCAAAACTGGATGGCCTGCCGGATTCCGTGCTTGCGCTCGCCAAACAAACAGCACAAACAAAGCAGAAGCCTGGCTGGGTATTCACCTTGGAAGGCCCTTCCTATATGCCCGTGATGAACTATGCCGCTGATCCGAGCTTGCGTTCCGAGATGTATGAAGCCTACGTGACACGCGCTTCTGACAGGGGTCCCACGGCAGGTCAATGGGACAACAGTGAAATTATGGAAGAAGTTCTAGCGTTGCGCCATGAACAGGCGAGGCTCTTGGGGTTCGCGAATTACACTGAATTGTCTCTGGCGAAGAAGATGGCTAAGTCCCCTCAACAGGTCCTCGACTTTTTGCACGACCTTGCAGTGCGCTCAAACCCCATCGCACAAAAAGAATTGGCTGAGCTGCAAAGATTTGCAAAGAAATACTTCAAGATCGGGGACTTGCAGATCTCTGATATCGCTTACTATTCAGAGAAATTGCGTCAACACAAATTTGCCTTCTCGCAGGAGGACTTGCGCCCATACTTTCCCATCGCTCGGGTACTTGACGGCTTATTTGCCGTGGCCAGGCGTTTATATGGGCTTGCAATTCACGAGCGAACGAATGTACAGACATGGCACTCAGATGTGCGTTTTTTTGAAATCTATGATGAAACCGACGAAATGCGGGGATGTTTTTATCTAGATCTCTACGCGCGCCCACATAAGCGTGGGGGCGCTTGGATGGACGAATGTATCGTGCGCAAGAAAACAACGTCAGGTGTACAAACCCCAGTGGCCTACCTCACGTGTAATTTCACTCCACCGATAGCCAGCGATCCCGTGCTGCTTACCCACGACGAGGTGATTACGCTTTTTCATGAGTTCGGGCACGGACTACATCATATGCTGACGCGCATTGACTGCCCGGGAGTCGCGGGTATCAACGGCGTTCCCTGGGACGCGGTCGAGCTACCCAGCCAACTTATGGAGAACTGGTGCTGGCAACGTGATGCTTTAGACCTCATCAGCGGCCACCATAAGTCAGGCGCGCCAATCGGACCCGATCTTTACAAGAAACTACTGGCTGCGAAGAACTTTCAATCAGGCATGCAAATGGTACGTCAGTTGGAGTTCGCTCTCTTCGATTTTCTTCTCCACCTCGAATATGATCCGGCAAAAGGGGCTCGTATCCAGGAGATACTCGACAACGTTCGTAAGCAGGTAGCCGTTGTGATCCCACCGCCATACAACTGCTTCCAACATGGGTTTAGTCATGTCTTTTCTGGCGGATATGCGGCAGGCTACTACAGTTACAAATGGGCTGAGATTCTATCTGCTGACGCGTTTTCGAAGTTCGAGGAAACCGGTATTTTCAATCCTGATACAGGGCGACATTTTATGCGGTCGATCCTTGAGCAAGGGGGCGCCCGGGATCCATTAGCGTTGTTCATTCAGTTCCGCGGGCGCGAACCGTCGATTGAGCCATTGTTGCGCCATTCCGGAATCCCTGTATAAAGGCAGCATACGATCATGTTGAATACTTGTTTAAAGCTGCTTTCGGTGCTTGCAATCATGATCATGCCATTGGCGATCATGGCAGAGACCGTCTATGTCATCGACAAACTCCTCGTCGGGGTTCACGAAGACAAGACACTTGAGAGCCCTATCATTAAGGTGCTTCCCACCGGAACACCCCTGCAGGTGCTCAAGCGTGAGGGACACCTTGTATATGTACGCGACGCCGAAGGCATTAAAGGTTGGGTTGATGCTGCCTACCTAATGAGCGATATGCCTGCTGGCCAGATGCTTGAAAAAGTGGAATTGCGTAACAAACAGATAGAGAGCGAGCTTGCGACAGCACAGCAACAGCTTGCTGAACTCCAGCTTAAGTTCTCAGAAATGCAACGCACCGCTACAGAAACTGAAAGGACTGGCAGTACAAGCAACGTACGGCTTCTAAGAAATGAAAACGAACAACTAAAGCAAAAATACGCAGCAGAGCGATCAAAGGTAGGAAAATTACAGAAGCAACTGCTTGAGCTTACTAAACAGCTTCAATCAGGAGGCACTGATAAAGCACTTGCCCATGAGCTAAAACGCCTCCAACAAGAAAACGAGCGACTCACAGAACAATTGGCAGATCGCCGAGCTGCTGCGCCATCTGATCCTGACAACAGGGCTGGGGATGATAGCCTTGGTATGGAATTCACATGGCGCGGGATGATCGTCATTTTTGTGGTAAGTCTCGTGATCGGTCTTATCCTCGGTGGATACCTGATCGACTACATACATCGAAAACGCCATGGTGGATTTCGAGTCTAGAACATGCTCCGTATCGCCACGTGGAACGTGAACTCGTTGCGAGTTCGCCTATCCCACGTTTTAGACTGGTTAGCGCATGCGCAGCCCGACATCCTTGCCCTGCAGGAGACCAAACTACCCGACGAAGACTTTCCTACCGACAGCATCCACCAGAGCAGCTACCAAGCGATCTATGCGGGACAGAAGACTTACAACGGCGTTGCAACGTTAAGCCGACAGCCCGGTACCGATGTAATTACAGACCTTCCCGGATTGAATGATCCACAGCGTCGCCTGTTAGGCGCATCGTACGGCGAGGTGATGGTCCTGAACGTTTATGTGCCCAATGGAGCCGAGGTGAGTTCAGACAAATATGCATATAAGCTTGAATGGCTTTCGAAACTTCACGCATATATCGAAGAGCTCCTGGCCAGAAAACCCCACCTGATCGTGCTCGGCGACTTCAATATTGCCCCAGAGGATCGCGATGTGCACGATCCCGTGGCATGGGAAGGCAAGGTCCTGGTCAGCGAGCCGGAACGGAACCAGTTTAAGCGCCTGCTAGAACTCGGGCTAGTCGACTGCTTTCGGGTGTTCGAGCAGGCCAGTGGGCACTTTTCTTGGTGGGATTACCGCGCGGCAGCTTTCCGTCGCAACCAAGGTCTGCGCATCGATCACATTCTTATAAGCAGTGAGCTGGCGAAACGTTGCACTGCTTGCTACGTCGACAAACGCCCTCGCGCCCTGGATCGGCCGTCGGACCATGTACCAGTTGTCGCCGAATTCACGCTGTAGCGGCTGAAAAACCAACTTTCCCTGTCTAGCGGTCACAGTAACCAAACTCTGGAGGGACCAAAAGCCGCTCGGCTGGTTTGCACCGTCGCGAAGATTGAAATAGACTTTAACACTTGAATTACAACACTACACATTCTGCCGCTTCGTTTTAGAGCGGACACCAAGACAAATAGGTCGGGCCATGAAACCGGACATCCATCCCGCATATGATGAAATTACCGTAACCTGTAGTTGCGGAAATTCATTTAAAACCAAATCCACACTTGGTAAGGACCTGCACATCGACGTCTGCTCACAATGTCACCCCTTCTACACCGGGAAACAAAAGCTCATGGACACCGCAGGGCGCGTCGACAAATTCCGCCGCAAATACGGCATCCAATAACCGGACGCAATAAGGGGGCTAACTTGCGGACAGCCGCTCGTACGGAGTGGTTTTTCTTACGTGTCATTCGGTCTGTCGTACTTAGCTCGGTACTTGTTGCGGCCCCGGGTAGCCTGTCCAACGCGGCCACAGATCCGGCCTGTGCCACAGATGAAGTTGACGATGAGGCCGATGTTCGCTCGATAGTGGATGGCGACACCATTGTACTCGCAGATGGCCGTCGCGTGAGGTTGATCGGCATCGATAGTCCGGAGATCGATTACGCTGGTGGCGGAGTCGAACCGTTTGCCGACACCGCACGCGGCGAGCTGACAGCGCTGCTCACCGCCCGACCGCATGTTGGCATACGCTTTGATGCGACACGCAGCGACCGATATGGGCGTCTGCTGGCCCATTTGTTCCTTGATGATGGCACAAACGTTCAAGCTTGGTTGCTAGAGCGGGGGCTCGGGACGCGACTGACGATTCCACCCAACGTGATGTATCTTGACTGCTACCGTGTGACGGAGACACGCGCACGGGATGCGGCGCGCGGTATCTGGGCGCTTCCAGAATACCAGCCGATTGAGGCGACCGAATTGACGAAGGAGGACGGCGGTTACCGAATTGTTACCGGCAACGTATTGCGGGTTGGCGAAAGCCGGTCATCCATCTGGATAAATATTGCACCGCGAATGGCCCTTCGCATCCGTCGCGAAGACCTGACTTACTTCGAGGGCATTAAGTTCCATCGCCTTGTCGGTAAACGGATCACTGCCCGCGGCTGGCTATATACGAAAAATGCTGAGATCCGCATGCGTATACAGCACTCGGCCAACCTGCAGATCGCTGATCCAGCCTCCTAACCACTCATGTATTGATCGGCACGCGCTTTGAGGAGCGCCTCGGGTAGTCGCCGTTAATAGATCACGCCGAGGAACCGTTACGTATCCTGAATGGCTGCTACCCCACAGAGGAGCCCGGGCCAAATCAACTTCCTCACAATCATGCGGCAAATGATCCGAGGTTAGGCACTTCATGGCCCCAGAAACTTACCCCTTATGTTTAGGCAACTTCTAACGTAGCCAGCTTAAGCTATTGCCGGCCTTAGCGTTCGATCGTTATCCACATTTTTTGGGGATAACTCTGTGGACTCCTTCCAGATCCACGGCTCGAATCGGCCCTGTGATTACGATTGTAACAAAACAGTCAAAATTTAGCCGATCCAAAAAACACCATATATTTTAATCAGTTATAGTTCGATTGCGGCCCGGAATCCGGCTCGGACGACGCCCAAAGCCCGTGGGCTAGCGCATCCGTTCACAAGTGTGTATAAAGGCAATCACAGCGGCCTTATTTGGGCCACTTTGGAACTTTTTCCACAGGCCGGATTCTAATTAAGTCCTAGTGAACCGAATCCCGCTCTTCCTCCCTTGAGCGGGAACCCCCAGCCCGGCACCCCAGCCGGGCGATGCTGGCCCCGGTGTGCCCTCCCTCCCCCTTTCAGACCGGGGCCTTTTTTTGCCCTGGCCTCTAAGATTTCACCCCGCACTCGCTTGTCCCTCACATAAGGCCAGGCAAGTCCGCTGCATAAACCCGGCTCGACGGTATACACACCGTTGCACAAGGTTATACTCGATGCTACGTTGTGGCGGCCGATTTTCCTTGAGCCACCCGGACTCCGTAAGCAGAGGGCAATGATCCGAGGTAATAAAACAATCGACCATGAAAACATTCCTCAAAATCACGGCTCTTTTGGTCATAACCACCCTAGGCGTCGCCGAAGCAGGCGGTGATCCCACCGCCGGTAAAGCCAAGTCAGTCGCCTGCGCCGCATGCCATGGTACAGACGGTAACAGCACCAATCCCGTTTGGCCCAAGCTCGCAGGCCAGAACGCCCAATACCTTCTGAAACAGCTCGCCGATTTCAAAGCTGGCGAGCGCATCGATCCGATGATGAGTCCCATGGCCACCCCTTTAACCGAGGCCGGCATAGCTGATCTCGCGAGCTTCTATGCGTCCCAATCGATCACGGTGGGATCTGCGAAGCCCGACTTGGTTGCTGCGGGTGAACGCATCTATCGGGGCGGCAACCGCGCCACCGGCGTGGCGGCCTGTATGGCCTGCCATGGACCGCGTGGCGTGGGCAACCCCGCGGCAAAGTACCCCGCATTGGGTGGGCAACATGCTGCTTACACAGCGAAACAGTTGCGCGCCTTCAAATCTGGTGAACGCGCTAACGACCCAAACAGCGTGATGCGGACGATCGCAGCGAGGATGAATGATGAGGAAATCGATGCAGTCGCCGAGTACGTAAGCGGTCTGCATTAAGGTCGCTGGCAATGTCGTCTGAAGCATCGATCACCCGTGGAGCACCAAGAGTAAATTTTTCCGCCAGCAACCATCAGGCAGGTTAAGACTCGACTTAATTAGTGTGTATCTGCCATCGGGCAGTACGCCTTTGGCCCGCATCTATCGAAAGGCTCTAAATTTCAACAGCAAGTCACGCTTTTCATTGTGAACGCCTCGACGATAACGTCCCGATCTCCTGCCAGCCTTGCCCGGATATGGATGCAATTCCTCGGCTCAATGAACTTGGCCATCACGCTTTTTGTGGGGATTGCCATTGCCTCAGTGATCGGTACGGTGTTGCGTCAGAATGAGTCGTACCAAAACTACATCATCAAATTCGGCCCGTTTTGGCACGAGGTCTTCAAGACACTGGGCCTCTACGATGTCTACGCGTCCGGTTGGTTTCTTTTCGCCCTCACCTTTCTCGTCCTCTCGACCAGTGTATGCGTAATCCGTAACGCTCCCATCATGATCCGCAGCATGCGCGAATTTCGGGAGAACATTCAGGAACGTTCGCTCCAAAATTTGCCCAATCGCGCACAATGGACGGTCCAAAGGCCTCTCGAACAGGTCTTGGCAAGGATCAGCGCAATCCTTAAAGGCCTGGGTTATAGGCTGCGCATTAAGGATCACGGGACCCATACCGTCCTCGCTGCGATGAAGGGGGCAAGCAACCGCGCAGGGTATCTGCTGACACATATAGCAATCGTAACCATCTGCGTCGCGGGACTTTTGGACGGCAACCTGCCGCTGAAGCTCAAGGCGCTTTCAGGTCACATCACTATTGAAACCCGTGACATCCCAGTTTCCGAAGTGCCGGCGCAAAGCCGCCTGCCAACGCACAACCCCTCATTTCGGGGAAACGTCTCAATACCCGAAGGAAGTGCCGTGGATGTGGCATTTATCAACATCGCCGAGGGCTACGTGGTACAGGAATTACCCTTTGTGGTGGAAGTAAGAGACTTTAGGATCGCACATTACGCAAACGGTCAACCCAAATCATTCGAGACAGATCTGCTGATCCACGATCCGAAAATGCCTACGCCCTTGCGGTACACCATTGGCGTCAACAAGCCGTTGACTTACAACGGCTATACCCTCTACCAGGCGAGTTTCGGGGATGGCGGCTCCAAGTTGCAGCTGAAAGCAACATCTCTGAGGGGCCCCGCCAACGGCGAACGCGACATCCTTGAATTAACTGGCGTGATAAACGAAGACCTTAACCTCAACACCCTCGAAGGACCGCTGCGCCTGGAACTAACTGATTTCCGTCGTTTCAATATCCAACCCACCCCCGAAGGCGACCCGTCAGGAAAATCGTTCAGGGACGCCGGCCCAAGTTTCACATTCAAACTCCGCTGGCCCAATGGCGTCGCCAAGGAGTACATCAACTACATGTACCCCGTCACATTCGAGACGCGGCCGTTTTACTTGAGTGGCGTGCGTTCCTCCCCTGCCGAAGAATTCAAGTACCTGCATATTCCTGCGGATGCCAGCGGCGAGCCTGGCCGATTCCTTCGCTTTCAGATGCTTTTAAGCGATGACAAACGACTTGCTGAGATCACCCAAGACACCACACGCCGTTCACTCGCTGAAGCGCGAATCGACGACACCAAACTTCAAGAAGAGGTCAGCACTGCCATGGCGCAGCTCGTGGAAATTTTTAGGGCGGGTGGCTACGACGCATTGAGCGAGTATCTTGACGCGAACGTACCGGAAGACAAGCGTGGTGCCGCAGCCGAGGCCTACCTTAAAGTATTGGATCATGGGCTGCGAGACATCTATATGGCCGTATTGGAAGAGGAAGGGATCGACACAAGCAAAGAGATCAGCCCAGAAGACAGACAGTTCTTCGAGGACGCGGTCAGTGCGCTATCCGTGCTTCACAGATACGGATCGCCATTTTATCTCCAACTCGAGGACTTTGAGCATAGACAGGCGACCGGCTTACTCATTACCCGTACGCCAGGAAAAAATATAGTGTATCTTGGCTTCGCGATGCTAATTACCGGCATTTTTCTCCTACTTTATGTTCCCCATCAAAGAGTATGGGCGCTCATTGCCACGAACGGGGGGGCGACGCACATTCTCCTGGCCGGTAGCAGGCTGCGGCATCAGCACGATTTCGCTAAGGAATTCGTTCAACTGCGGCGGAATCTACACGACGCCATAACAAAAACTAGATGAATCAACATGACCATCCACCGCATAGCGGCCCACATTTAGGCAACAAACCGGCCAGATCGCCATCTAATATACTTTAATATAATGCTCAGACACTGGAAAACGACGGAGAGCAAGCGATGGCAGTGACACGCGATTCACTGATGCGTGCGCCCGGGCAGCGACCGCTACGTCAAACGTTGGGCATCTTGGCCTGGTTGTGGTCTGCCGTACTCGCTGGGGCAGTGACCTACACCACTATCGCCTATTGGGATTTTATGGATGCCTACGAAGTGGGCATTCTGGGTATGGCCACCGCCGCGCTGATGGTCATAGGATGGAAGTGGAAGCCGATTCGGTTCCTCACCATTACTGTAGCCGCCTTGAGTCTGTTCAGCATTAGCCTATACGGCACCTCACTCGCAAGCGGCGAAGAAAAGTTTTTTCTAAAGTATCTTCTGTCAAGTCAATCCGCAACGATGTGGATGAGTGCCCTCTATGTGATGGCGACCTTTACCTACTTCGGAAGCCTCTTTGCCAACTCGGAGTTTACCGGCAAGGTTGCGACAGCCATGACCTGGTCAGCGATCGCGATGGGGCTCATTGGCTTGATGGTGCGCTGGCGCGAATCGTATCTCATCAGTACTGACGTGGGCCACATTCCTGTCAGCAATCTCTATGAAGTCTTTATCCTATTCTGCATCATCACGTCGCTTGTGTACCTTTTCTATGAAGCGAAATACAGAACGCGCGCCATGGGAGGATTCGTTCTGCTCATCGTCAGCGCAGCAGTCGGTTTCTTATTGTGGTACACGTTTGATCGGGGCGCCAACGAGATCCAGCCTTTGGTGCCCGCCCTTCAGAGTTATTGGATGAAGATCCACGTGCCCGCCAATTTTATAGGCTATGGCTGCTTCAGCCTGGCGGCCATGGTTGGCGTAACCTACCTGCTGCGCGCGCTGAGCGAAAAGACACGGCCTCATGGGTTCATGGCAGCACGCCTACCACCCCTCGATTTGCTTGACGATGTCATGTACAAGGCGATTGCTCTGGGTTTCGCCTTCTTCACCATTGCGACCATCCTAGGGTCCTTGTGGGCGGCGGAGGCATGGGGCGGTTATTGGTCCTGGGACCCGAAAGAAACCTGGGCCTTAATCGTATGGCTAAACTATGCTGCCTGGTTGCACATGCGCATTGCCAAGGGCTGGCGTGGGATGCCCATGGCCTGGTGGGCCATCGTGGGATTGTTCGTCACATTGTTTGCATTTCTTGGCGTCAATATGTTTCTGTCCGGCCTGCATTCTTACGGCGAGTTGTAGGGAGCATGCCATACAATTCATAGCCCAATAAATGGGGCCCCATCCGATGAAAAGAATCCTTGTCTTGTTATGCGTCGTTTGGCTTACGCCATTTGCAGGAGCCGGTCTCGCCACTGCGGCCGAACCACAGTCTGGCCCGGAACATGCCTACCGGCGTATCGTGCCACCACAACCGACAGACACCGATGGCAAAGTGGAGGTGGTCGAAGTGTTCTGGTATGGCTGTTCCCACTGTTATGATTTTGAACCTTACCTCAATGAGTGGCTCGCCACGATATCCCCCGACGTGCAGTTCAAGCGCATGCCCGGTGTCTTCAGAAAAAGCTGGATGGCTCATGCGAGGGCCTACTACACGGCCGAGCAACTTGGGATTGTCGAGGAAATCCACACACCGCTCTTTGATGCCATTCACAAAGACAACCAAAAGCTCAACGACGAAGCATCGCTGAAGGCATTCTTTGTGAGCCACGGGGTACGTGAGGAGGACTTCACTAAGGCCTACAACTCATTTACCGTCGATAGCAAAGTCAAGCAGGCGGTCGTCATGGGTCAACGCTACGGTGTCACTGGCGTGCCCTCGATGATCGTGAATGGAAAGTATCGGTCCAGCGCCAGTATTACCGGGAGCTATGCGAATCTCATCCAGGCCGTCAACGAGCTCATCGAACAGGAAAGACAGGCGAGTAAGGTAGCCGCTCAGCCCTAGATTATTTCAGAAATGAGAAAAGGCCTTGCTGCAGCACAGGATACCAACATTCCGATAGAGCACACGTTTTTTTACGTCTGCCCCAATCATTCGCAAATAAAACCCCCAAACTGTTTGCACGGCTTGGGGGTTTGTGGGCTTGTGCTTGCTGTTTCTTTAGAAGATCTCTGATCTCTCCCAGTAATATTTCACCTCTAGGTGGCGGGTCGGTGCGGCTTCTTCGGCACGCCGCAACTGATTCATGGCCCGTATTAGCAAATAGATTACAAACGAAACGACCAGGAAACTGATTAGGTTGTTGATAAACAATCCCCAATTCACGGTCACTGCCCCAGCCTCCGCCGCCGCTTCGACGATCGAATAGGGGGCCGCGGTCGCCCCCTCCTTAATCACCAAAAACCAATTGGAGAAATCTACGCCCCCCAAAAGCAAGCCAACAGGCGGCATAAGGACGTCATTGACCAGACTGTTGACCACCGTGCCGACTGCGGCACCGATGACGATCCCGGTTGCCATATCCAGCATGTTGCCTTTCAGCGCGAACTCTTTGAATTCTTTAAGCATGTCTCTCCCTCCTCTAAGGCGTATTGTTAGCCAACCCGTAGCGCTTTTATCCCCTCGAAGAGTTAACGTTTCGGATTGTTGAACACCACCACACCACCTTTTAGAAATGCGATACCAGATACCGTAGACCCGGTTAAAATTCGAACCATCGATTCCAATTCAGCAGGATCAAACCACTTGCTCCGGGGGTGCCTGTTCGCCAAACGCGGTATTCTCCCAGTGTTGGATTTGTGGCATAGTGATATGTTCAGCACCAAGTGTTGCCGTGGCTTACAGCATGGCTGAGAACCTATGGCTTCGCGACAAACGACAAAAACAGTGGGGAGGCCCATATCATGAGTCAATCAATAGAGACAATCGAGGGCATTGGTCCTGCGTATGGTGAAAAACTCCGCAATGCCGGTTGCGGAACGCCCGAGGCTCTGCTCAACGCTGGCGCTACGCCTGATGGTCGTCAGACGATCGCCGCCAAGACCGGTATCAGCGATTCGGTCGTCTTGCGTTGCGTGAATATGGCTGACTTGTTTCGGATTAAGGGAGTGGCCGGCGAATACGCTGAGCTGCTGGAAGCGTCGGGCGTGGATACAGTGAAAGAGCTCAGACACCGTAACGCAGAAAACCTCGCCGCTAAGATGGAAGAGGTCAATGGCACAAAGCGGCTCTGCCGGGTAGTTCCGAGCCTGAAACAGATCGAAGATTGGATCGCCCAGGCCAAAGAGCTGCCACCGGTGGTGACGTACTGAGATTTCGGTAGGAATCCACCGGAACGCCTTGGCCCAACGCCGGCAAACTTTCTATTTAAAGGGATCCTCGCAGCACAGACCGACCAGGCCCACTTAGGGCCTGGCCGTTTTATGCCGGCTGGTGCCAACTCCCCGAGGTCCAATCTGCTTAACGTACCGACAACAGATTTTGCCAGCCATATACTGCGCATGACAACCCCGCTTGACTGATTCAATTGACCTGTCGGTCGCGATACACTCGCAACCCGAAGGGAAAATCCGTCTTACCAATCGCTACGGAGACAGCCCAAAATGACAAACGGACCCGAACTCCTTATCGGTGGCACCGGAGACCGCCAGTGTCGCATGGCGGCGCGAATGGGGAACCGGCATGGGCTCATCGCCGGCGCCACGGGCACCGGTAAGACCGTTTCGCTACAAGTACTAGCCGAGGGTTTCTCCCGAATCGGCGTGCCGGTTTTCCTGACCGATGTCAAAGGCGATCTGTCCGGACTCGCCAACCCGGGAAAGCCGCACCCCAAGATCGATGAGCGCGTCCGCAAGATTAAAATCACCGACTACCAACAACGGCCAAACCCAGTACTCTTCTGGGATCTCGACGGGGATCTTGGGCACCCCATTCGAGCCACGATATCCGATCTTGGGCCCTTGATGCTGTCCAATCTGTTTGAACTGAACGACACGCAGACTGGCGTCTTGTACAGCACGTTTAAGATGGCCGACGACGGCGGCTTACTCTTGCTCGATTTGAAAGATCTGCGCGCCATGCTCCACTGGATGGGAGAAAACGCCAAGGAACTTCCGAATGAGTACGGCAATATCTCGAATGCAAGTATTGGGGCCATTCAACGGCGGCTCCTCGTTCTCGCGGAGCAAGGGGCCGAGAAATTTTTTGGCGAACCCGCACTACAACTTTCAGATCTGATGCAACATGATTTCTCCGGAAACGGAGTCATCAGCATTCTGGACGTTACCCGCTTAGTTTCCGAGTCCCCAAGACTGTACGCAACATTTCTGCTGTGGCTTCTGGCCGAGCTATTTGAACAACTACCCGAAGTCGGCGACGCCGATCGTCCCAAGTTTGTCTTCTTTTTCGACGAGGCGCATTTGTTATTCAACAGAGCCCCGAGAGCGCTGCACGACAAAATCGAACAGGTGGTGCGCCTGATTCGCTCAAAAGGGGTTGGCGTTTTTTTCATCACCCAGAGCCCGCTCGATATCCCCGAGGATGTGTTGGGCCAGCTCGGTTGCCGCATACAGCATGCCCTGCGCGCGTTCACCCCAAAGGACAAAAAAGTCGTAAGAACCGTCGCCGAGACCTTTTGACCCAACCCCGGTGTGGATCCGCAACGCGCGATCACCGAACTCGGCATTGGCGAAGCCTTGGTGTCGGTGCTCGATGAGAGCGGGAGCCCAACACCCGTGGAACGTGTCTTGATGCGACCACCCGAATCCCGTATCGGGCCGTTGGATGATGCCGAACGCAAAGAAATCCTAGACCGTTCACCGATGCGCGGCCGCTACGACCAGGATATCGACCGCGAATCGGCCTATGAGTTATTGGAGCAACGTGCCGAGAAGGCAGCAACCGAAGAAGCCGCCAGACGCGCCGAAGCCGAAGAGACTAAGCGACAAAAAGAAGTCGAGAAACGTGCCCGGCGCTCTGCCGGGCGGCAGCGCCAGGGTGTCAGTGAAGCCTTTATCAAAAGCGCCGCGCGTGCCGTTGGCAGCCAGGTAGGCGGACGCCTTGGGCGGCGAATTGTCCGCGGGCTGCTGGGTTCCCTTTTGGGTGGCCGGTGAGCCTCACTCGGGCTTCGAATAATTCCCAGCACTGACACCGACAAGAGCGAAGTCCGACCGCGTATAACCCCTTCCAGAATCGATTTGAATGACGCTTGATCAGACGTGTCTGGCGCGCCCTAGAGGATTCGAACCTCTGACCTTTGGCTCCGGAGGCCAACGCTCTATCCAACTGAGCTAAGGGCGCAGGAATTCGCTGCATGCAGGATTGACTTATCAACCGTCCAATGAGGCCCCATTTGGACACAACACCCCACCTATCCAAGCAGAACCTGGCTCTGGGGCGTCAAATGTAGCGTACCCGTTTGCGGCAGACCAGTCCACGGCCGAGTGTTCAGCGACACGGGATCTGGTAATATTTTCGCCGAATCTTCGGGCCCACCAATAATCAAGCATCCGGGCGGTAACCCCAAGAGAGCAAAAGGGAGGCAGCATGAGCAAAGAACAAGACACACTATTTTTTAGAAACGTCGCCGGCGTGATGGGCGCGCTCATCGCCGCCGTGTTGGTCTTCTTCTTGGTGGCGCGTGCCATTGGCGAAGGCCACTACGCAGCGGCACCAACCAGCAAAGAAGCCAAAGCCGAGATCGCCAAAGCAGTCGATGAGACCATTAAACCGGTCGGCAAGGTGAAAGTGGCTAGCGTGACGGACGTACGCGAGGAAAACATGATCAGTGAGGACCTCCTGGGCTCCCCCGCACCCCAGGCCGTGGCTTTAACTGAAGAGGGCAAGAAAATATACGATAAGGCCTGTGTCGCCTGCCACGGGGCGGGTGTCGCCGGCGCCCCCAAACTGGGCGATGCCGCCGCCTGGGCGCCACGCATCAACCAAGGTATGGATGTGCTCTATGAGCATGCCATCAAGGGCTTTCAAGGGAGTACCGGGCTCATGCCGCCTAAGGGTGGATTCACGGACTTGAGCGACGAGGAGGTCAAGACAGCCGTGAGCTATATGGTGGACCAAGCCCAATAGAATCACGTTAGAGAATCGATTCGAAGAGGGAAGTTTCAGGGCTTCCCTTTTTCCTTACTGCTAGTATTGTAGACTGCGTCGGTAGGCGTCATCGGCGATCGCATTCCAGGCGTCGTGCCTGGCGCGAAATTCCCGGTAGGCATCGTAGATGCGCTTGAAAGTTGCATCCTTCCCGGCCTCTTCCTCCAGCGTCTCGTGCGTCAATGCCCGTAACTCTCGCAACACATCCGGCGGGAACTCCAGGACCTCCACATGGTGGACCTCCTTAAGCTCTTGCAGGGCCTCGAGGTTTAGCGTCTCAAACTGGGCATACATCCACAGACTGGCGGCCCGTGCCGCCACTTCGATGATGGTCTTTAGATCATCGGGCAATTCGTCCCAGGCCCTAGCGCTGATAATGAGCTCCAACGCCGTGCCCGGTTCGTGCCAGCCCGGGTAGTAATAATATTTCGCCGCGCGGTGCAGCCCCAATCTCAGATCGTGATAGGGACCGACCCATTCCGTGGCGTCGATTGTGCCCCGCTCAAGCGCGATGTAGAGTTCACCGCCCGCCATCAGGACCGGATTACCGCCGGCCTTCGCCAGCACATTGCCACCGAGGCCCGGGATGCGCATCTTGAGTCCCTTCAGATCAGCCACCGATTCAATCTTCTTGTTGAACCAGCCGCCCATCTGCACCCCTGTGTTGCCCATGGGAAAGACCACCAGATTAAACGGCTGATAGAGCTCACCCCAGAGTGCCAATCCCCCGCCGCTGTACAGCCAAGAGTTCATCCCCTTCGCCGTCATCCCGAACGGGACAGTGGAAAAAAATTGCGCGGCCGGGATCTTGCCGGCCCAGTAATAGGCCGAACCATGGCCCATCTCCACGGTGCCCTGGGAAACCGCGTCAAACGCCTGGAGCGGTGGCACCAGCTCCCCGCCGGCAAAGACTTCGATAACCAAGCGCCCACCGCTCATAACGCGGACATCCTCCGCGAATTGCTCAGCGCCCTCCTGAAATACGGGGAAATTGGCCGGCCACGTGGTCACCATCTTCCAATGAAATACCTTGCTGGGATTATCTGAAGGTGTCCGCGGCCTGGCAGGGCCATCACCGCCATCACATCCACAAGTCAATAACAAACTAAAAGCGCCAATAAGGTAACGAACAATGCGCGAGCATGGAGAGCGGAATAGGTTCATGGCGGAGTCGATGCCTAGATCGTCTGCAATCCCGCGTACGCCGCCACCAGCCATTTACGGCCTGCCTGTTCAAAATTGACTTGCACACGGGCGTGGCCACCCCGCCCCTCCAGATTGAGCACCACGCCCTCCCCAAACTTGGCGTGTAGAACCCGCTGGCCGAGTTGCAATTCACCGCAAACCTCGCTGGCATTCTCGTCGAGTACGATGGGCTCCGTCGCCGTTCCTCCAACACGTACTTCACTTACAAACTCGATGGGCAGCTCGCTCAGAAAGCGGGATGCCTGCTGATACAAATCCGATCCATGTAAACGGCGGCACTCGGCATGGCTAATGACGAGTTGCTCCTTTGCCCGGGTAATACCGACATAACAGAGCCGTCGCTCCTCTTCCAGCTGGGCGGGGTCGTCACTGCTACGCTGGTGAGGAAACAGACCCTCCTCCATACCCACCAGAAACACCAACGGGAATTCCAAACCCTTTGCTGCATGCAGGGTCATCAACTGCACGCCGTCTTCGAAGGCATCGGCCTGCGCTTCCCCAGCTTCGAGCGCCGCATGGGCCAGAAAGGCGGGCAGAGGCGCCAGATCATCGTCTGCGCCGACCTCAAACTGACGGGCCGCGGTGACCAGTTCCTCCAGATTCTCAATGCGCCCCAAGGCCCGTTCGTCTCTCAGTTTGCGATAGTGATCAACCAGCCCACTCTCAGCGACGACGTGCTCTACTGCATCGGGCAGTGCCAACCCCGTCATGGCTTCTTGCATCCGCCGAATCAGTTCCAAAAACCGGTGCACCGCATTCTGCGCCCGTGCGCTGATCCCCCCATCTCGGGTGATTCGCACGGCAGCTTGCCACAACGGCAAACCTTCCGAGCTCGCCAGCGTGCGTATCGCCACCATCGTGCGCGTACCGATACCCCGTGGCGGCGTGTTGCACACCCGCTCAAAGGACGCATCATCGTCCGGAAAGGCCGAAAGGCGCACATAGGCCAGTGCGTCCTTGATCTCAGCGCGTTCATAGAACCTGAGCCCCCCGTGCACACGATAGGGGATCCCCGCATGAATCAGGCCTTCCTCAAAAACCCGCGACTGGGCACTGACACGATAGAGCAGAGCACACGCTCGATAAGGCCGCCCATCTCCGCGCCATGCCCTCATCCGATCGACCACATAGCGGGCCTCATCCTGTTCGTTGAAGGCCCGATAGACCGCAATTTTCTCGCCATCCGGCCCGTCGGTCCATAGCTCTTTACCGAGCCGCGAACGATTATGTCCAATCAAGGCGTTCGCAGCGGCCAATATTGTTCCGGTCGAGCGATAGTTCTGCTCCAAGCGCAATAGACGGCTGTCCGGAAAATCTTCCTCGAATCGCTGCATGTTTTCGATGCGCGCCCCACGCCAGCTATAAATTGACTGGTCGTCATCCCCCACAGTGAACAGCATGCCGCTCGATCCCACTAAAAGGCGCAACCACGCATACTGAAGGGCGTTCGTATCCTGGAATTCATCCACGAGCACGTGTTTGAAGCGATCCTGGTAATGCCGAAGCAATGTTGGTTTCTCCCGCCACAGTTCGTGAGCACAAAGCAGCAGTTCGCCAAAATCCACCAGCCCGGATCGCCGACAGACTTCTTCGTAGGTGTGGTAGATCCGGATCATCTGTTGGTGCGAGCGATCACCAAAATCCTCGAGATGCCGAGCGCGCAGCCCCTCATCCTTGCGCGCATTGATAAACCACTGTGCTTCTTTTGGTGGCCACCGGGACTCATCAAGCTCTAGTGTCCGGATGACGCGGCGGATGGTTCGATATTGATCCTCAGCGTCCAGGATTTGGAAGCTTTGCGGCAGCCCGGCCTCCTGCCAATGGGCCCGCAGCAGCCGATGGGCAATACCATGGAACGTGCCGACCCACATGCCGCTGCAAGGCGCCCCCAGAAGCTCCTCGATGCGGGCGCGCATCTCCGTGGCAGCCTTGTTGGTAAACGTGACGGCGAGGATTCCATACGGGCTCGCCTGGCCCGTTTGGATATACCATGCAACGCGATGCGCGAGTACACGGGTTTTACCACTCCCAGCACCAGCCAACACAAGGATATTGCCGGGGGGTGCCGCAACGGCTTCACGTTGCGCTTCATTGAGGGGATCGAGGATGGGAGAGACATCCATCCAGCAATTTTAACGTCGGCTTTGGCCTTTTGCACTGTGAAGTGCCACGCGCCCCAAAGCGCAGGCGCGCGATGCGCCGCATGCTGTGAGGACGCGGTAGAATAGGGGCACATCCAAGCTGGAACTCGATACGTGTCCGAAATCGCGCTGACCAACCGTTCGGCACCCAATACCGATACCCTGTGCTCGCTTATCGCCCAGTTGCTTGATGAAGGCAGGGCGCATGGCGCGACGGCCGCCGAGGCCAGTATCGACACAGGGTCCGGTCTTGCGATCACCGTGCGTCTGGGGGAGGTGGAGACGATCGAACACCATCGAGACAAGGTCTTGGGCGTTACGGTCTACATTGGCAAGCAGAAGGGGAGTGCGAGTACTTCGGATCTGAGCGCGCGCGCGATAGCGGACACGGTTCAGGCTGCCTGTGCCATCGCGCGTTACACCCAGGAGGACGCCAGTGCGGGCCTTGTGGAGCCTGAGTTGATGGCTAAGACCATCCCGGATCTGGATCTCCATCACCCGTGGGATCTTGCGCCGGATGAAGCCATTGGGCTCGCAGAGACCTGTGAGACCGAGGCCCGAACGCTCGACGCGCGCATCAACAACTCCGAAGGCGCTACGGTCAACACCCATCGGGGACAGCATGTCTACGGCAACACGACGGGTTTTCTGGGCGCCTGGTCCTGGACCGGTCACAGTATCGAGTGCACGGTGATCGCCGAAGACGCCAGCGGGATGCAGCGGGACAGCTGGTATTCCGTCGCCCGGGATCCACGTGAGCTGCAAAGCGCAGGATCGGTGGGGCGGCGTGCTGGCCAACGGACAGTACGTCGGCTCGGTGCAAAGCGCTTATCCACACGCAATGTGCCTGTTGTCTTCGAGGCAGAGGTGGCGAAGAGTCTCTTCGCGCACTTTACGAGTGCCATCACCGGCGGCAATCTCTACCGGAAGTCGTCCTTTTTGCTAGACCACCTCGGCAAACAGGTGTTCGCTCCGCACATCCGCATCCACGAACAGCCCCACCTCAAGAAGGCGCTCGGCAGCGCGCCGTTCGACAATGACGGTGTCGCTACCCGGGCGCGCGATATCATCAAAGACGGCATACTCCAGGGCTATGTGCTGAGCGCCTATTCGGCCCGCAAACTTGGCATGCAGACCACCGGCAACGCCGGGGGTGTCCACAATCTCACCGTCGACCCGGGCGAGTGTGACCTCCCTGGCATCTTACAGATGATGGACACCGGCCTTCTGGTGACAGACCTCATGGGCTTTGGCGTCAACCTGGTCACCGGCGATTACTCGCAGGGTGCGATCGGGTTCTGGGTGGAACGGGGCACCATCCAATTCCCCGTGGAGGAGATCACGATTGCTGGCAATCTGCAAGATATGTTTCTGCAGCTGGTAGAGGTAGGGAGCGATGTGGATACCCGCGGGAATATCCGCACGGGCTCCGTCCTCATCGAACACATGACCATAGCAGGCGAGTAGAGGTCACTCTGCTGTAGATGGGTCAGCATGGCAATCGCTTACCATGCCCCCCATTTTGACCCAAGGGGATTTAAGTGGCCCGCCTACGGCCTCATCCAGGGGGTGTGTCCCAGACAATTCCGCTCCGCGTTCCCCAGCACAATGAAAACTAGGCTATGCTCATTGGGGTTAGCTCGGCGCCTCAACTATTTGATACAAAACCCCGTTGGAGTGACAGACTTATGCTGGAGCAAAGCGCCCCTGATCGCAGCGCCACAGACGCCCTGGACCGGCTGATTGATCAAACAACGCAAATCATTCTGGGCAAAGAAGACGTCATCCGCCTTGCGCTGGCTTGCCTAATGGCGCGCGGTCATTTGTTGATCGAAGACCTGCCCGGCGTCGGGAAGACGACATTGGCACACGCGCTGGCGCGAGCACTGGGGCTCAGCTTTCAACGAATCCAGTTTACCAGTGACCTATTGCCCGCCGACATTCTTGGTGTGTCTGTCTATAACCAACAGACCGCCACATTTACCTTTCACCCGGGCCCGATATTTTCACACGTCATCCTAGCCGATGAGGTAAACCGGGCGACGCCCCGAAGTCAAAGTGCATTATTGGAAGCCATGGAAGAAGATCAGGTCACTCTCGAAGGTGAAACCCGGCCACTACCAAAACCGTTTTTTGTTATCGCGACGCAGAACCCGTCGCACCTGATCGGCACCTTCCCACTTCCTGAGTCCCAACTCGATCGGTTCTTGATGCGACTAGAACTTGGTTATCCGGACGCCGCGGCAGAACGTGATCTCCTAAAGGGTCGCGATCGTCGAGATATCCTCGCCGATATGGGCCCAGTGATCGATGCCGAGCGACTTTTATCTATCCAGCAAGAGGTTGCCCAGGTCCATGTCGCCAGCGCCTTGTTCGATTATCTGCAGGATCTCCTGGAATTTAGTCGTCAATCACCTTACTACCTAAACGGGCTATCACCCCGTGCCGGCCTTGCAATTCTACGCGCCTCCCAGGCCTGGGCCTTGATGCATGGCCACGCTGAAGTACTCCCCGAAGATGTCCAGGCCGTCCTTCCCAGCGTGATCGGACATCGTCTGCGCCCAACTCAGGGCGAGAGTGACTATTCACCCACCAGACTCGCCAGTGACTTTATTGCGCAGGTTCCTATCCCATAGCAATGAGCAGATAAATATGGGCATATCCCTTGATCTTCCAAGGCTCAACACCGTAGCGCATCCTGTTCGCCTCGACCGGCACCAAGTGTTTATTCTGCCAACACGCTACGGTTATACGTTTGCCATAGCACTGCTTGTCATGCTGTTCGGTTCCATCAATTACAACAACAACCTCGGCTATCTTCTCACCTTCTTATTGGGCAGCCTGATGCTGGTCACCATCCTGCACACTTACCGCAACCTTGCCGGCCTCACTGTTTACGGAGCAACCGTGACGCCGGTCTTCGCCGGGGATGAGGCGGTCTTTCGAATCTGCCTCGATAATCGCGGTAGTGACGCCCGCTTCGCAGTAGCACTTGAGCGCTGGCCAAAGCGGGAGAAGAAAAATGGTTCCCCGCGACACCCATCTAAGGGTGAAAGCCTGCCCACGCTGGTCGACGTGCCAAACGATCAACTCCTGTCTGCGTCCGTCCCCGTACCCGCCGTGAAAAGGGGCCGACTTACATTAGGTCGCCTAAAACTGTCCACCGGTTTTCCGCTGGGGCTTTTTTGTGCCTGGTCATATATCGATCCGGGGCTATCGTGCTTGGTCTACCCTCGTCCGGCAGGGCAACATGCCCTGCCGTCAACCATCCCCGATGGGACCGAGGCTCGCGCAGGGAGCCAGGCCGGCACGGAGGACTTTCTCGGATTCCGCCATTACATCCCCGGTGACTCAACGCGATACATCGCCTGGAAGGCCGTGGCGCGGGGCCAGCGGCTTTTGATTAAACGCTTTGGTGGCAGCGGCGCCGCGCTGTGGCTCTCCTGGGCTAATGTGGCACATTTGCCCCATGATGAGGCACGCCTGTCACAACTCTGCCTCTGGGTCATTGGTGCCCACGCAGAGGGTTTGCGCTACAGCCTTCGCGTCCCGGGAACTATACGTCCCCTTGATCACGGCGAGGGCCATCGTCGCGAATGTCTCGAGGCACTGGCGCTCTACGGGATTGCCTCGTGAGCAGCCCCCGCACCAGATGGCTTGATCTTAATAACCCAATGGCATGGTTAGTCCTGGGTCTCGGGCTTGTGATCGCGCCACACACAGGACGTATGCCTCTTTGGATACCGGTGTGGTTCGCTGTGATCGCCCTCGGGCGCCTCCTCGAGCACCTTCAGGGCTCGCAGGCGATCAGTCACTGGCTCCGACGCTTATCAAGCGTGCGCCACGTGCTGACGCTCGGCCTCGTCGTCGCGGTGTACTTAAGTTTCGGTACCCTCATGGGTCGCGATGCGGGCGTTCCGCTCTTAGTGGTGCTGCTGGGGTTAAAGCTGCTCGAGATACGCAGCAGGCGAGACCACTTTGTGCTGGTATTCATAGGCTACTTTCTCGTTATTACCAACTTTCTCTACTCTCAATCCATCCCCACGGCACTCTACATGTTTGGGATCGTGATCGTCATCACAGCCAGCCTCATTGCGCTCAACGATGCCAATGCCAAACTTACAGCCACACACCGCCTGCGCCTTTCTGCCTCATTGGTGATGCAGTCACTACCGATCATGCTGGTCGCCTTTTTGTTGTTCCCACGCATCTCAGGCCCATTATGGGGCGTGCCGATTGAGGCCTATGCGAACCTGCCCGTCCTGAATGACGAAATGGCACCCGGGACGATCAGCAAGCTGAGTCAGTCAAACGCCGTAGCCTTTCGTGTCAAATTTCACAGCGCGGCGCCCGACCCATCTCTGCGCTACTGGCGCGGCCCTGTGCTCTGGGCAACCGATGGCCAAACATGGACCCCGGGAATCAGCCGCAATGCGGCGCTCGTACCCGTATACGTGTACGACAGACCCGTTACGTACACGGTCACGTTGGAGCCACACAACCAGCGCTGGCTCTTTGTCCTGGACATGCCGAGTTCGTCCCTCCCGGTTGGCCGCCTGACACGGGATTTCCAGATGATTGCCCTGGCGCCCGTGCGTCGGCGACTGCGCTACACGGCGGACTCGTACCCGCAATATCGCATTAGCACGACCGATATCTTTGAAAAGAGCCGGGCACTGCAGTTACCCGTCGCTCGACACCCGCGCGCCCTCGCCCTGGCCAGAACCTGGCGCGAGAAGAGCAGCGGCGCGGAGGAAGTGGTGCAGCGGGCGCTGGAGTTCTTCCACGCAGAGGAATTCTATTACACGCTGACACCACCCTTGATCACTGGCGATAGCGTCGACGGGTTTCTGTTTGATACGCGACGGGGATTTTGTGAGCACTATGCTGGCGCATTTGCAACGCTCATGCGCGCCGCTGGGATCCCTACCCGGATCGTGACAGGCTATCACGGAGGCGAATACAACCCCATCGGAGATTACTTCATCGTGCGCCAGCGTGATGCCCATGCCTGGGCCGAGGTCTGGTTTAGCGAACGTGGCTGGGTACGCATCGATCCCACCACAGCGATCCACCCAAGCCGGATTGAGTTGGCAGCGGGGCTAGTGACCACACCGGGGATCGCCGCTATTTCACTCACCTTGGAACACAACGCAACCATTCGCCAACTCTGGCGGCGCCTACACAACACGTGGGACGCTACGAAAAATCAGTGGAACCAATGGGTTTTGGGTTACGGGCCGAAACGACAGGTTCAATTACTCTCGGAGCTCGGTATCGGCCAAATTGACTGGCGCGGCATGACGTTGGGACTCGTTGCCTCCAGCACGACGATCCTATTTGGCGTCGCACTCTGGCTATTCTGGCGGCCCAAATCTTCAATCGATCCCATTCGAGCGGCTTATGATCAATTCTGTCGGCGGCTTGCGCGGCGCGGGATCGCACGGGCAACCTTTGAGGGACCTATCGAGTTCGCCCGGCGCGCCTCAGTGCGCTACCCTGCAAGAGCCGACGAGATCGATGACATCACCAATCAATATATCCGCCTACGTTACAGTGCAAGGCCTGGGAACCTCAGCGTCTTTAAAGCACGCGTACGCCATTTCCATCCCTAGGTGACACAGCTGTTCGCTTATGACGCTCAAGAACCTGCACGGCGATAACCCAGCAAAAGCTTCCTCATCACATGAAGCAGATGCAGGTGACTCCCATTCGAGGTCTTTGAAGACGGACCCAGCAGCGCTCGCCACGACCGAAGAACTCAAGCAGCTTCATCTCCTTAAATCAGCGGATCCGAGTGTGGTTGAGGCGGTGTTAGGGGATTGCCCGGTACAGGAACTCATGCCCGACGAGACGCTCATCAAGACAGGCGAAGCAAGTAAGCACCTATACCTTGTACTTTCCGGTCGTCTTCGGGTGCACTTGTCTCCACAGGACGCCAGCCCCGTTGCTGTTATTGAGCCCGGGGAAAGCGTTGGTGAGATTTCGATCATGGATCACCAGCCCGCTTCTGCCAATGTCATAGCCGATACACGCGCTCGCGTCTTAGTCGTCGACGAACGCACCCTGTGGCAGCTCATACAGCGCTCCCATGCAGTCGCAGTTAACATGCTGTTCACCCTCGCCCAGCGCCTTCGGTATGGCAATTCCGTGATCCACCAGATCAAAAAACTCTTACGCGAATATGAATACGACGCCACCGTGGACCCGCTTACCGGGCTCTACAACCGCCGGTGGCTAGACAATATGCTGATGCGCCTGATGCAGCGGTGCCGAAGCAGCCATCAACCTTTTTCAGCTATCATGATCGACATTGATTTTTTTAAGCAGTACAACGATACGCACGGCCACATCGCCGGCGATCGGGCGCTGCGCACACTGTCCCATTGCCTTATGAATAACCTGCGCCCCAAAGATCTCATGACGCGCTACGGTGGTGAGGAACTCATCGCGCTCCTTCCGGGCTCCAATTTGGAGGACGCACGACAGGTAGCGGAGCGGCTGCGAATCGTGGTTGGTTTAGCCGATATCAGTCTATCGGATGGCACCAAGCTGCCATCTCTGACCATCTCTCTCGGGATTGCGCAAATGCACCCGGACGATACACCGGAAAGACTGATCGCGGCAGCCGATGCGGCATTGTATCGTGCCAAACGCGGAGGTCGAAATCGCGTTTGCGACTAGGCACTCAAGAATCATAGACCCACGAGTTGATCAACGCGCTGATACCCGCGCACTATCAGGCGGTTCCACATCGTTTGCAAACTGGACACGGTACAGACTGGCGTAAACTCCATTCTGTCTGAGCAACTCGCTGTGCGTTCCGGTCTCCACAATGCGTCCTTTTTGCATCACGACGATGCGCTCAGCATTTTCAATTGTCGACAATCGATGAGCAATAATGATGCACGTGCGGTTTCTTTTCAGGGATTCCAGCGCTGCCTGGATGTGCCGTTCAGATGTCGCATCGAGAGACGATGTCGCCTCGTCCAAGATCAGGATAGGTGCGTCCTTCAACAGCGCCCGAGCGATCGCTAGCCGCTGGCGTTGACCGCCCGAGAGCATGACACCATCCTCTCCAATGAGGGTGTCAATCCCTTCGGGCTTCTGCCGAATAAACTCCATAGCGTGGGCCGCCTCGGCCGCTTTAACAATCGATTGGTCATCCGCCTCATGTAGCGCGCCATAGGCGATGTTATTTCGGATGGTGTCATTAAATAGCACGACCTCCTGACTGACCAAGCCAATGTTTGCGCGCAATGACGCCAAGGTAATGTCCCGGATATCCACCCCATCTAACATAATCCGACCGGATGTTGCCTCAAAGAAACGCGGTATCAGATTCACAAACGTCGTCTTGCCGCTACCGGAGGCACCGACCAGTGCTAGCGTTTCCCCTGCGCGGATTCTAATCGATATGTCGGTTAGCGCATCCGTGCTGATACGGGCGTAACGCAAAGAAACCTGCCGAAACTCAACTTTTCCCTTGGCACGTGCAATGACTTGCGTGCCCGTATCCCGCTCTGTTTCTTGATCGAGGAGGCCAAAAATGCTTTCACATGCCGCCAAGCCCGGCTGCAGGGACTCATTGACCTTCACCAGCCGTCTCAGAGGACCCATCAGGAGCGCCAACGCGCCAAAAAAGGACACGAAGTCACCAACCGAAAGCTTGCCAGCAGCCGACTGCAGTGCAGCAACATAGATGATCAAAGCGAGCACCACAGCAGAGATGAACTGAACCGATGGCCCCGTCGCCACTGCAGCCGTGACAAACTTCATCGTATAGCGGCGAGCCCAGTTGATGGTATGGCGGAATCGTCCAATCTCTTCTTGCTGGCCACCGTATACCTTGATGATCTTATGGGCTTTAATTGCCTCCTCAAGAAAATGGGTCAGCTCTCCCATCGATCCTTGAAGGTTTCGACTCATAGTCCGCAGGCGATTGCTAAAATAGCGCACGATCAGTACAACGACGGGCGCACTAATCAATGCGATTAACGCCAAGAACCAATCGACATAAAACATAAACGCAAGAAGACCGAGTACTGCGAGCGAATCGCGCACCAACACCAAGGTCGCATATGTCGCGGCAGTATTGATCTGTGCCACGTCATAGGTGAACTTGGAGATCAGCGTGCCGGAGGGGTTATCGTTGTAGAAACTGGCCGGCAACGCGACTAGCCGTTCAAACATCTCGGCTCTCAGATCCATGAGCACCTTATTGGCGACCCAGTGAATTGAAAAGCCACTTGAGAACGCGGCCAAACCACGTACAAGGAACACGCCCAGAAACAGCAACGGCACTTGTACCAATGCATCTGGATCTTGCTCGATCAAGGTGCCATCGAGCAGCGGTTTCATCAGCGCCGCCAGAGCGGGATCTGTTGCCGCGTATACCGCCATGGCGAGTATGCTTAAAATAAAGATGCGCTTGTACGGCACGACATAGCGGAGCAGTCGCAAATATAATCGAATGCCGCTTGCCGTCTCGAACTTCATCCCGGAGGATTCCAAGCCCAGTGAAAACGCATGGTTGAGCCTCTCCTGATCAAGGCCGTGATTATACCCTAACGCAGCCGGCCTCCGCCCTTCGAGACTCGGTCTCTCAAATTTATATACAATAAGCACTGCCAACGAGTGCCAACATCGACAGTTGGGCGAAAAATTTATCTATTTGCGAGTACGGCATGTCAAGCAAACACCCTATTGTCGCTGTCACCGGATCATCTGGGGCAGGAACGAGCAGTGTGACGGCCGCGTTTGAACGGATCGCCGACGCGCAGCGCATCGATCCTGTGATTATCCAGGGGGATAGCTTCCATCGATTTAAGCGTGCTGAAATGAAGACAGCCATGGAAACCGCCGAAGCAGAAGGAAGAAACCTAAGCCACTTCGGACCGGAAGCGAACCTATTTGAGGAGCTAGAGCAGCTTTTCAAACAGTATTCGACGAACGGCACGGGTCAGCGTCGATTCTATGTACATGATGCGGCCGAGGCCGCCCGTTACAAACAACCACCCGGCACCTTTACCCCGTGGGAGCCCATATCTGAGGGCACGGATCTGCTCTTCTATGATGGTCTTCATGGGGGTGTCGTTACCGATAAGGTAAATGTTGCTATTTATGTGGATCTTTTGATCGGTGTCGTGCCCATCGTCAATCTTGAATGGATCCAGAAGATTCATCGTGACAAGGAAGAGCGGGGTTATACGACTGAAGAAGCTGCCAACATGATTTTGCGACGAATGCACGACTACGTGCAATACATCATGCCACAGTTTTCACATACCCATATTAACTTTCAACGCGTCCCGACCATTGACACAGCCAATCCGTTTGCTGTGACGGAGATCCCCACAAGTGCTGAGAGTTACGTTGTGATCCACGTTAAAGATCCGAGCAAGATCGAGGTAGACTTGAAAGCGCTCGTCACTGACTTTGATGGATCATTTCTATCAAGGCCCACAACCATCGTAGTACCCGGTGTAATGATGATTGATGCCTTACAAACGATCCTGGGCCCAGCGATATCCCGTATGATGTTGGAAAAAAATAATTAAAATGCGTCGCGCCCGCGCGTACGATTATGCAGAATAAGGTGCAGGCGAATGAGAACCGATATACTATCGCCACTAATCAACCGATTTGAGCTCACCGATGCGTTCAATTCTGGTCCTTAATCCAAAAGGGGGTTGCGGGAAAACCACACTTGCTGTGAATATTGCCGGATATTACGCGCTACGCGGCAAGAAGGTGGTCCTTGCGGACTGCGATCCGCAGGGATCCAGCACTGACTGGCTAATGGAACGGTCGAGCGATCGTCCCCCAATCCACGGAATCGAGGCATTCTCAAGCGGGTTTCACGTACCCCGGGGAACCGAGTACGTAATCATGGATGCCAAGGCCGCTACTCATGATAGGCCCCTAGCGGATTTGGTGCGCCGCGCCCAGAGCCTCGTCATCCCGATCCTTCCGTCACCGCTTGACATGCGGGCCGCAAGCCGCTTCATTGTGGAACTGACAAGGTTGCGTCGAATTCTAAGCCACAACGTGAAACTGGCCACAGTGGCTAACAGGGTGCGCGAAGACACACTCGTCTCCTACCGCCTTGAAACCTATCTTGAGGGGCTGAAGCTCCCGAACGGCAAGAGATTACCGTTTCTCACTGTGCTCCGAGCCAGCCAAAACTACGTCCGCGCAGCGGACCAGGGGCTTACCATTTTTGAATTAGCACCATCCATGACCTACTACGACATGGAACAATGGGTCCCTCTATTGCGATGGCTAAACAGCACAAGGAGCATCCCTGGGTGATCCGACTGATGCGAGACATCGCTGGCTCCACCACTCGCACATAAATGACCCGCCCGAGTTTATCTACTCCAAAACATTTGAGATGGCTAATGATTAAGCGGGAGAAGATCCACTGGTCGCTT
The DNA here is from genome assembly GCA_027296625.1 of Gammaproteobacteria bacterium. Lineage (NCBI taxonomy): Bacteria > Pseudomonadati > Pseudomonadota > Gammaproteobacteria > Gammaproteobacteria bacterium. The sequence goes on from JAPUIX010000183.1 coordinate 43,239, forward strand.
CGCTCGCGACGCGGCGGGGGGTTGACTGATTAGACGAGTCACCAAGAAGCCCGGCCTGGGGCTCGCTTTTGTTCTCACCGGTGGCGAGCACCAGCCCCTCCCGATAACACAGTGCTGCCGCCGCGGGCTCCCCCATCTGCTCTAACAGATCCGCCAACAAACGGTAACTCTCTGGAGAGGCCTGAAGATTGATGCTGGCCTCCAAATAGCTTCGCGCCCTGCCCCACAAGGCATTGCGCATGCACAATCTACCAATAGTAACTAACAGCACTGGGTCCTTCCCATGAGACTCGAGCCATGTTTCGGCATGGGCAAGCTGCTTTGCTTCGTCTTTGCCCTCAATTAAGCCATACAACCGGACCAGGGAGCTATGCCATTCATGCTGCAACGCTTCCCGAACGAGTCGTTCACAACGAGTAGTATCCGACAGTTTGACCTTTTCCTCGACATAGGCTTGAAGCAAACTGGCCTCTTGACGTAGGGACCTAGGCACGCGCGCCCACACGGCATCCGGGGACTCGACCGTGGGTGTCTGTACAGCACACTGCAGGAGTGCCGTATAGGCTTCAAGTTCCTGACCCTTGCGCTTCTCTGCTGAGACCACATGGCGACGGCTGAGCTCCGGCAGAAGAGCCAATAGCCCATCCCAATCTTGCATCTCACGGTAGAGCCGCATCAGCATCCACAAAACGTAGGCATGCTTGGGTTTGACAGAGCGTAGGTGCGTTAACGTGGCGAGCGCTTGCTCCATCTGCCGCTGGCGAATTTGCAGCGCTGCCTGGGTCAGACCCACTGCAATATCCGCCTCAGGCATGCTGTCGTGGGCTAACCGCAGATAACTATCACGACGGTCCAGGGCATTCTGTTTCTGTGCCGCACGTGCCGCTGCAAGATAGTAGACGACTGCCTTTTCGCTCTCCGGTAGGGCGTGTGTCAACGTCTTTTCAGCCAGACGCCAATCACCTTCTGACAGGGCAATGAGTCCCCGAAAGAGTGCCTTCTCGGCCGACCGCTTGCGCCGCCCCTGAGCCCACAAGTGCAGTCTCTGCGGCACCCCCCATAGCTGGGCGAGGAGACGCAGAACCACGTAGAGGAGGAAAAACCCAAGTGCCAGCGCCGTCACAAAAAAGGCAAGGCTCATCTGTACGGTCCAGCTGCCGTAGCCAACGACGACGGACCCCGGCTCGTAGCGGGCGGCAATACCGAGCCCCACCGCCACCAGCAACACCAGCAATGTCATGACGAGCAACCTCATGAGGGAGGCTCCGTCATGTTCGGCGTCGTTCCACCGATCTCAGCCTCCTTTTTCTCGACATAGGTCCGAAGGGCAGCAAGGGATGAGGAAACACCCGGCAGCGAAGGGGCAAGATTAAGCCGCTCCATGTGATCGAGGGTCTCCAGAACGTTGGCCACCGCTGGCGTCTTGATGTCGAAGTAGCGGACCAACCATTCCCGGATGGCCGTGATGGAGGCATTCAGATTCGCTGTATCCCGGCGAAGCACTGACAGCCGAGCACTTTCGAGTTCTAGTCGCAGATTCTGATACAAAAAATAACGCTGGTCCGGCAGTAAGAATACCGAATCATCCTGCGCATCCTTTCTCACTACGACCAACGATTTAATCTCCTTCCAAATGATGTCTACCAACTCCCGCCAGTTACCTGCGTGCTTTGGGCTTGCAGGCGTTACGGGCTCAGGGTCTCTTGCGAGCACCGTCTGCTTCAGTGGCAGTTCAGCTGCGCGTGATTGTAGGTCCGCAAGATATAATGCGAGCCCCGTTATATCCACAGTCTCGACCGCGCGAAGCCGGTTCATGTCGTTGACGAGTTGCTCCCGTATCGGGATGAGGTCCGGATCGCCGAGATCCCGCAACCTCGCATCAGCGGCCTCTAGTGCCACAAGCGCCGTCTCCGCATCCGACTCAAGCGCAAGGCGCTGAGAAGCGATAATGAGAAGATATTCCACTTCCGCGAGCGTCCACTCAACAGGGCCCGTGCGAGCGCGTGAATAGACTTTCGCCAGCGACTCCTGCAGTGCGTGCTGCTCACGTTGCAATGCCTCGACCTCGGATCGATCGTGCTGCCTCGCCTCCCCCTGGGCACTGAGGTGCATCTCCACCGCAGCGAGCTGCCGGGTTAGGGTCTGGATGCGCTCCGCCATCTGCTGACTTCTGGCTGTATAGTCGCCCCAAATCCAGTGGGCGCCGACACCCAATCCCACGATGACGAGGACCAACAAGACGCCAAAGGCCCAACCCCAAGTGGTTGGGCTGCGACCTGTGTTAGGGGCGCTAGCCACCGCACGCTCGGTGTGATCCCCGCCAGTTGTGCCCTTGGTACTCCCTTGCTCGGTCATCTCGTCAGATTGATCAGATGGATCGCTTACCATGACCGCTTATTCCTCCGACTCCTTATATGTATAAGACCAAGCCTTCACGGCTTCCACCAACCCTTCATCGCTCGCCGCCGTTGCTATTAACAATTCTGAGGTGAACCCGAGTGTTTTCGCCAGCCCCACCATCCGCTGGCTGACGAGAACAAGCGGGATTTGCAGCAACTGCTCGCGCGTGTCCTTACCGATCATATTAAACAGGTTCAGAAGTCCCTCACGACTGGTGGTCATAATAATATCAACGGACTTTAGTCCCCCCGGATCTGTGATGGTAGCAGCTTTCGCCACAGGCCGAACCCGTCGATAGACCTCCGCATAGTCAACCAGAGCGCCACGAACGCTAAGCTCCTGACCCAAAAAATCGGGCCCCCCCTCCCCCCGGAAGATGAGGATGCGCTGCCCATTAACCGCGCCTGGCGCGAGTTCCGGTAGAGTCAACAACGCTTCACTGTTGGCCTGCTCAGTGGGAAAGACGGCGTTAGTAACGCCGTAACGATGCAATGCGGCGGCTGTCCCGGGTCCGATGGTAATGATCTTGAGGTGCGTGCTCGACTGTTCCCGATCCTGGATGAGCCGCATTCCCCAGTCAACAGCGTTCTGACTTACAAAGACGGCGACCTCAAATTCGGCGAGCCTATCCACTACGGCCGCCACGCGTCCGGGATCGGCAGGTTCTCGAATTGCTATCACCGGAAAACGCATCACGTTGCCCCCTTCGGCTTCGATACGTCTGCAGAGTCCATCTGCCTGATGAGCTGGCCGCGTGACCATCACGCAAATGTCCGTCAACAGGAACGGTGCCACGTCACTCACGTGGAACGAGTTCCTCAAGAACCTCATCGGCCCCGCGGGACAAGAGCTCCTCAGCTAAGTGAGTGCCGAGTACGTCAAAATCCTCCGCGCGCCCGCGAATGCTGGCGCGTAAAAGCCGCGAACCATCAATACGTCCAACCAGCGCGCGGATCGAAAGCACACCGTCGGAAAGCTCGGCAAAGGCGCTAATGGGTAACTGGCAGCCGCCATAGAGGCGTCGATTCACAGCCCGCTCGGCACCCACACACAATTGTGTCTCCGTATGATTCAAAGGCGCTATAAGATCCAAGACGTTCTTATCGTTTGCACGACACTCGATTCCAATGGCCCCTTGGCCAATAGCCGGTAAGATCGTTTCGGGCTCTAGATACTCCGTGATGCGCCGAGCTAGTTCCAAGCGCTTAACACCGGCAGCCGCTACTACGATGGCATCGAAATTCCCTTCGTCCAGCTTTTTTAGCCGAGTACCGACATTGCCGCGCAGATCCTTGATCATCAGATCACGGCGATAGGCCCGCAACTGACACTGCCGACGCAGACTTGACGTGCCGACGCTCGCCCCTTCGGGTAGGGCATTTAAGCTAGTATATCGATGGGATATAAGCACATCGCGGGGATCATCTCGCACCAACATCACGGGCACGTCGAGGCCTTCGGGCAACTCAACGGTGACATCTTTCATGGAATGTACCGCGATATCCGCGTTACCGTCCAAAAGCGCCTGCTCAAGTTCCTTGATAAATAATCCTTTACCACCCATATTGGCCAGCGATACATCCACGAGCTTATCGCCGCGCGTCTCGCTGCCAATAATTGTAACCTCCAGACCCGGATGGGCCTTGCAAAGGCTGTCACGAACATGTCCCGCCTGCCACAGGGCAAGAGGACTTTTGCGTGTTGCTATGCGAAGGGTGCGCGATGTCATCTGGCGGGGAAGAAACAGAGGTAGAATCCCAAATTAGGTCGTGCGCTCCTCATGCGCCGATCATACACTTCGAATACACTCTCGGACATGAAGTAATAAAGCTTACCAAAATACGTCACATGAGCATAAGACTCGGCGTCATTATGGATCCCATCAGCGGGATCAACATCAAAAAGGACAGCACATTCGCACTGCTGCTGGCTGCGCAAGCACGGGGTTGGCCGATCGACTACATGGAACTCGACGACGTGTTTCTAAGGAATGAATATGCGTGTGCGCGCATGCGGCGCATTACACTCGAGGACAATCCCAGTAATTGGTATCAGATCACTGGCGAGCAAACATCCCCTCTCGCTGAACTCTCCGTCATCTTGATGCGCAAGGACCCTCCATTCGACATGGAGTATGTCTACGTCACCTATATCTTGGAGCATGCGGAAGCCCAAGACACCTTAGTCGTCAACAAACCACAAAGCCTAAGAGACGCCAACGAAAAGATGTTCGCAAGCTGGTTCCCGCAATGCCGGCCCCCGACGCTGGTCACCCGAAAGGGCGAGCAGATACGTCAGTTTTTGGCTGATCATGGGGAAATCGTGCTTAAACCATTGGACAGCATGGGTGGTGCTTCAGTCTTTCACATCAGCGACGCTGACCCCAACATTAACGTGATTATCGAGACCCTGACAAAAAATGAAGCACAGTTTGCCATGGCACAACGCTACATCCCCGAGATTACGGCAGGGGACAAACGCATACTCATGATTGACGGCGAACCGTTCCCGTACGCCTTGGCCCGTGTACCACCGCCGGGTGACATACGCGGCAATCTGGCTGTCGGCGCAAGCGCCGGAGGCGTTGCACTGACTGATAGGGATCGATGGATATGCGCCGAGGTGGGCCCTGTATTACGTGAGCGAGGTTTGTTGTTCGTTGGATTAGACGTAATCGGTGATTACCTCACGGAAATTAACGTCACTAGCCCAACTTGCATCCGTGAGCTTGAGGCGATCTATCAGGCCAATATTGCAGGACAAGTCATCGACGCTATTGAGCACCAGCTCAGCGGCGCCCAAAAGAGATGATCCGATACGCCGCGCCGATTATTCTGCTGCTGTATTCTACTCTGACCTCGGGATGTCATCAGCAAGATAAACTTTTCCAATACCAATTCTTCGCCTTCGGCACCCTTATCGAACTGAGCCTTTGGGAAGTGGACCAGGCAACCGCAGAACGGGCTCAGGAAACCATTTTTGAAGACTTCAGTTATTTGCACCAGGATTGGCACCCTTGGCAAACGGGCACATTAGCCAGGATCAACGCCTTGTTGCACACGGGCGATCCAATCGCGGCCCCGCCATCAGTAATGGGCTTAATCAATGCGTCGATACCGCCCTTCGAGTCCAGTGGGGGACTATTCAATCCGGCCATTGGGAAGCTCGTTGAGCTTTGGGGCTTCCACCTAGATGATCTGCCCACAGTGCCCCCTGAGCCATCAGCGATCCGAGCGCTGGTCGCACAACATCCCAGCATGAATGATCTCGCCATCGACGGCATCAAGCTAAAGAGTGCTAATCCTGCCATCAAGCTGGACTTTGGTGCCTTCGCCAAGGGCCGTGCCATTGATCTTGCCATCCGGAAGCTTCGTCGTATGGGCGTCGATAACGCACTGGTCAATGCCGGCGGGGATCTTGGCGCCATCGGTATGCGCGGCGAGCGCCACTGGCGCATTGGCATTCGTCATCCGCGCCAGAACGGCATTATCGCCTGGCTTGAGACAGTCGGTAACGAAAGCGTGTTCACCTCGGGAGACTATGAGCGCTTTTTCTTCTACGAGGGCAGGCGCTATCATCACATTATCGACCCTCGGAACGGCTATCCAACAGATGACACCATCCTGGTTACGGTAGTACACCCAGAGGCTGCGATCGCAGATGCTGCCGCCACCGCGCTGTTTGTTGCGGGCCCAGAACTATGGGAACAAACGGCGCGCGACATGGGTATAACCTACGTGCTACTGATTGACCACAGAGGGCATATCCATATGAGTCCTGAGATGGCCAAACGCATCAGCTTCACAGTCGACCCACAAACCGGCATTGGCATACCAGAGTCATGATGACCTACGCTGACCGTGTCGTATTGGTACTGGGGATCGCGCTCGTTGCCTGGCTGTACGCCCACTATTGGGGAGCGGACGCGCCCGGGCACTATGCGCGTATATTGGTGGGCAATAACGAACACGAGATAGTGTCGCTTCAAACCGATCATGAAATTCGCGTTGCAGGGACGCTCGGCACGAGCCGTTTAGAAGTGCGCGAGGGAAAGATCCGTTTCATCGATTCCCCATGCCGTGGGAAACAGTGCGTTCACAGCGGTTGGCTTTCATATGGTGGGGAATTTACTGCCTGTCTGCCCAACCGGATCAGCATCCAAATCTTGGGCCGACACCCCCGATTCGATGCCATTAACTTCTAGGCATGGGCAGCCGACCAAGATTTACATGTTTATCTCCACGAAGACCGCCGGGGAGGGCGCTTGGTGTAAGTTGATATGGTACTCCAGCCCACCCGTGATGATCTCCGAATCGCCTGGCTGACGGCCCTCGCGGTGTCCATTCATCTACTTGAGAGCGCCCTGCCGAGCCCTCTGCCGGGGGTTAAACCCGGACTTGCAAATGTCATCACCGTCGCTGTCTTGATCTATTTCGGTTGGGCAATGGCCGCATGGATATCGCTTCTGCGTGTCACAGCAGGGAGCGTCTTGCTCGGAACGTTTCTTTCCCCGACCTTCGTCTTGAGCCTGAGTGGCGCTGTGGCGAGCATTTTTGTCTTGGGTCTTGTCACGTTATCAACGGGCCGGACCCTACTCGGACCGGTCGGCTACAGCATCCTCGCCTCTATGGCGCACGTGTCAGGGCAGTTCGCGGTCGCCTACCTGCTATTCATTCCGCACCCAGGGCTGTTCCGCCTGTTGCCGATCGTCATGAGCGCAGCTCTACTGTTCGGCGTCCTGAGCGGTATAATCGCCCACCACATGCTGAGGAAACTCGCCCATCCTTGACGTCTGTTTCTAGCACCGTGAGCGTAACCCCGGCGGATCGCCTTGGGCTGACGGTTTGTCTTGCAATTATCGTCCACGCCATCGTCATCCTAGGGATAACGTTTACACCAACTGACAAACGCAAGCCTCGCTTCGACGCCATGGAGATCATCCTGGTGCAACAGAAAAGCGTAGCGCCCCCTGAAGACGTGGATTATCTCGCCCAAACCAACCTCGAAGGAGGTGGAGAAAGCGACACCAAAGAGAGCGCCGCGGCACCGCTGCGTGCGCCGTTCCCTGCTCCTCAACCTGAGATTACGGCCCCACCGCCGACCGCAGCGCACCCTCCCGTCCGGGAAGCACCCCCGCAGCCAGAGGAGCTGTCACCGCAACCTCCGCCACGACATGAAGTCAGGCAGCTGGCCACGGAAAGCACTACACCAGAAATACCAGAACCCGTCGAAAACAATAAACCTGATCAGAAGATCGAAAACACCGATCCGACAGTCACACAAATAGGAAAGGCGAAAACAGAACCAAGACCAAAGCCCATTGCGAGCAGCAAAACCCTCCTGACGGAAACTCGACCTGCACCAAGCGCCGCTGCTTTGATCAGTAACAGCTTTGCGATTGCAAGCTTAAGCGCCGAAATAAAGCGAAAACTTGCGATCAAGGCAAAACGCCCGAAAAGGAAGTTCATCTCCGCAAGTACAAAAGAATACAAGTATGCAGCATATATGGAAGCGTGGCGATCGAAGGTCGAACGTATCGGTAACCTGAACTATCCTGACGACGCGAGAAAACGAAAGCTTTCTGGGAGTCTGATATTGGAAGTTGCTTTGAATCCGGACGGAACGGTGAATCAAATAACCATTCGCCGGCCCTCTCGTTATAAGATACTTGATGACGCCGCGATTCGGATCGTACGTTTGGCAGCACCCTTTTCGCCTTTCCCAGAAGGCATACGCGAGGACGTTGATATTCTTCATATCACTCGCACCTGGCAGTTCCTGAGCAGCCAGCGACTCCTAAGTAAATAGAACGTTTCGTTTTTGCAGTGTCGTAGTTGAGGAGACGTTGTATTCCCCTTGTAAGTTCTTTTCGGAGTACCGATACTATGGAAATGCAACCGACCAATCTGACAAACCACTTTCTTATCGCCATGCCAGCGCTCACCGACCCCAATTTTTTCCAGACGGTGACGTACATCTGCGCCCATAATAACGAAGGCGCCATGGGGATCATCATTAACCGGCCGTTAGACCTCGAACTCGGTGATGTATTGTCACAAATGAAGATGCAGCGCCCGGAGTCTGCTATCAATGCTACTATGGTCTTTCACGGCGGTCCGGTACAACAAGAGCGGGGATTTGTGATCCACAAGCCTTCGCGGGAGTGGGAAGCGACAATCAATGTAGGCGATGACATTGGCGTCGCCACGTCGCGCGATATTTTGGAGGCCGTCGCCAATGGAAGCGGCCCGGAACACACCCTTGTGGCACTCGGATATGCTGGCTGGGGAGCTGCCCAGGTCGAGCGAGAGATCGTTGAGAATGCCTGGCTGAGTTGCCCGGCAGATGCGCAAATCCTGTTCAACACGCCACCAGAAGAACGTTGGCATTCGGCGGCTGCCCTCGTTGGTGTGGACCTTGATCGACTTTCCCACGATATCGGGCACGCGTGACAGGGCGCTCAAAGACGCTGCTCGGCTTTGACTACGGTGAAAAACACATTGGTGTTGCAGTCGGACAGACACTCACGGCGACTGCGAGCCCGCTCGAGACAGTACAGGTCAAAAACCGCCAGCCCGACTGGGATACCATATCCCGCCTCATAGAAACTTGGAAACCCGACGCCTTGATCGTGGGGCTGCCCCTTAACATGGATGGCACACCCCAAGCGATGACTCGGGCTGCGGAGCGCTTTATGCGGCAGTTGCAAGGCCGCTACCCGCTACCAGTGCAACCGGTAGATGAGCGTCTGTCTACCATCGAAGCCGTAGATCGCAGCAAAAGCGCAAGACAAACCGTGGACGCGATCGCCGCGCAGGTGATCCTTGAGACCTGGCTCGCTCTGAATCGAGACAAACGCAAATTGGATGACAATAGAAATGGGGAGGCATCCGTGGGAAAGGGCGACCGATGACGCCTGACAACGCCGTGGACGAGTTGCTTGCTCGCATGGCACAGGATCTTCGCCGTCAATTTGCCGACCAGAACCATACATCTCCACTTCTGATCGGTATTCATACCGGAGGTGTCTGGGTTGCAAGACGTCTACATCAGCTGCTCGGCCTTGAGACACCGCTAGGCGAATTGAACATTGCCTTCTACCGGGATGATTTTAGCCGCATCGGCATGCACCCGACTGTGACACCATCCAAGCTACCCTTCCAGGTGGAAGAGCGTCACGTCGTGCTCGTGGACGACGTGCTCTTCACAGGGCGCACCGTGCGGGCCGCACTCAACGAAGTATTTGACTACGGCCGTCCAGCAAGTGTTCGCCTTGCAGTCCTCGTGGAGCGTAGCGGACGGGAGCTCCCCATACAGGCGGATGTGGTCGGCCAGCACATGCCGCTCAATGAAGGTGAACATGTTAAACTCACCGGCCCCGAACCCCTGGCGCTCGTGGTGCAAAAGGCGGCATGACGGAGCACAGTATCCAAATCGACAACCAGGGTCGCCTAAAGCACCTCCTAACCATTGAAGGGCTGAGCCGCGAACTGTTACTTGGGATCATGGATGCGGCCGAATCTTTTGCCGGAGTGGGACAACGGGCTGTCAAGAAAGTCCCCCTGCTTCGCGGCAAAACCATTGTTAACCTTTTTTTTGAGCCCAGCACGCGCACACGCACGACGTTCGAACTGGCCGCCAAAAGGCTCTCTGCCGACGTTCTCAATATCAACGTGGACACCTCTGCGACCTGCAAGGGCGAGTCTTTGCTGGACACGCTCAGAAACCTCGAAGCGATGCACTGTGATATGTTCATCGTCCGCCATAGCAACAGCGGCGCCGCGCATTTCATCGCCACCCACGTCTCCCCGGACATTCGAGTCATTAACGCGGGCGATGGATGCCACGCCCACCCAACCCAGGCGCTATTGGACGCCTTCACGATCCGGCGCCACAAAGGCGAGTTCACCGCACTGCGTGTTGCTATCGTCGGTGATATTGCCCACTCACGTGTAGCGCGCTCCGAAATACATGCGCTGAACACGCTTGGCGTCAGTGAGGTGCGCGTGATCGCACCCAAGACCCTTATTCCTGCCGGCATCGAATCGCTGGGCGTCCAAGTATTCCACGACCTTAGCGCAGGGCTTGCTGACGTCGATGTCGTGATCATGCTCCGTCTACAACACGAGCGCATGAAATACGCGCTCTTACCCAGCGAGATGGAGTATTTTCGGATGTACGGGCTCACTGAAGAAAAGCTGGCGGCTGCGAAACCTGACGCCATCGTGATGCACCCCGGGCCTATTAATCGCGGTGTTGAGATCGAATCGCGTGTGGCCGACGGGACCCATTCTTTAATCTTACAGCAGGTGAGCCATGGCATCGCCGTCCGCATGGCGGTGATGGCCATAGCCATGGCAAGCCAGGCCAGCGTATCCTCCGAAGCCAACTGATGCGCATACGGATCGCCAACGGGCGTCTTATCGACCCGGCAAATGGCATCGACGGCATCCGTGATCTCTATATCGCAGAGGGACGCATTCAATCCATCGGGCAGGCCCCGGTGGGGTTTGAACCGGACCGGGTGATCGATGCAAGAGGACAGATCATCTGCCCCGGATTGGTTGATCTCAGCGCCCGGCTGCGCGAGCCGGGCGAGGAATTCAAGGCCAGCATCGCCTCTGAGACCCGCGCGGCGGCCAGCGCGGGCGTGACCACGCTGTGCTGTCCACCCGATACCCGGCCGGTCATCGATACCCCAGCCGTCGCCGAGCTCATCCACCAACGTGCGGACGATGCGGGCATGGCGCGAGTTGTGACCCTTGGGGCCATGACCCAGGGGCTCGCCGGTGAATGCCTGGCGGAGATGCACGCACTCAAGTCGGAAGGCTGCGTCGGGATCAGCAACGCACAATCCCCTATCACCAACACGGAGGTTGCGCGCCGGGCCATGGAATACGCTGCCACCTGCGGTCTTACCGTCATGCTCCATGCCGAGGATCCCTGGTTGCGGAATCGGGGCGTTGTCCACGAAGGACCTGTTAGCACGCGCTTGGGTCTCCCTGGCATACCCGAGTCGGCGGAAACGGTCGCAGTGAGTCGTGATCTATTGCTCATCGAGCAAACAGGCGTCAGTGCCCACTTTTGCCGACTCTCCACTGGCCGCGCGGTTGACATGGTCGCTGATGCCCAGCGCCGGGGTTTACCCGTGACCGCGGACGTCAGCGTCTATCACCTCCACCTCACCGATATGGATGTCGGGCACTACAATGCCAACTGCCACGTACGTCCCCCGCTGCGCACCGAACGCGACAAACAACGCCTAAGAGGGGGCCTTGGCGATGGGGTGATTGGAGCTGTCTGTTCCGATCACCAGCCCCACGACGAAGACGCAAAGACTGCTCCTTTTAGCGCCACCGAGCCCGGCATCTCCTCGCTCGAAGTCCTCTTGCCCCTGACGCTACGACTGGTCGATGACGGCGTCTTCGATGTGCAAACCGCACTTGCCACATTGACCTACAAACCGGCAAGGATTCTAGGACTCGATGTGGGTACGCTCGCCACGGGGGCGCCGGCGGATGTGTGCATCTTTGAACCAAACCGCAACTGGCTTCTGACCGATGTCGCAATGCAAAGCGCGGGCAAAAATTCGCCATTTATCGGCTGGGAACTCACGGGGAAAGTAACGCATACCTTGCTCGGTGGCGTCACTGTGTATGAAGAGACCCGCTCCGTATAGAGGATCCTTTGGTAGATGCAATGACGAACACCAAGGGGGACGCCGTGCCTCCCCCTATGGCGCAGCGGGACCAGCGCGACACGATCTTTGTCGAGGCAGCCAACGTGCTCGCGCACGAGACCCGTGCCGGGGGCCAATTCATTATGCGCCTCAACGCGCCCCAAACCGCTGCCCATGCACGTCCCGGCGCCTTTGTTTATCTCCAATGCGCGCCCACCTTGCTGATGCGCCGGCCCATGTCGATCATGCGCACGGCCCCCAAGGCCGGCTGGATCGAAATCCTCTATAAAAAGCACGGCAAAGGCACGCAGTTACTCGCGAGACGGCAGATCGGTGAGGTCCTGAGTGTGATCGGCCCCATCGGTGTGCCATTCAAGCTTGAGGGCTATCGGGGTCGACCGCTGCTGATCGGCGGTGGTGTTGGCATTCCCCCCATGATCTTTTTCGCGGAGCACCTCAAGAATGCCGCCAATGCCTGCCAGCCCCTGGTGCTCATGGGCTCCGAGATCCCCTTTCCCTTTAAGCCGCGCCCCTCGCGGATCCTCGTCCCCAGCGTGCCCAACGGTGTGATTGCTGCCATGCCCCTCCTGGAAGATTGGGGGATCCCAAGCCGGCTGGCCAGTCTGGCTGGCTATCCTGGCTGCTTTGAGGGCTATGTGACAGACCTGGCCCGGGCAACCCTCCACGCCCTGGATGACACAGATCGGCACGAGGTTGAGGTATTCGCCTGCGGGCCTGATCCCATGCTCCGTGCGGTCGCGGCGCTTGCGCGCTCCTTGCAACTGCCCTGCCAAGTCTGTGTAGAGGAGTATATGGCCTGTGCGGTTGGTGGGTGTGCGGGCTGTGTTGTACACGTGCTAACGGACCAAGGGCCGACCATGAAGCGCGTCTGTGTCGATGGTCCAGTATTCGATGCTAAACGTATCTACCCCGTATAGCTGTACGGCCATACCGTCCCGATCCGCGGCCGCCGACGGCGGCATGCAAAGCCACTTAGGAAACATCGATGCATGGCACATCGCGGCCTGTCTCAACTAACCAAGCCTATCCCCATAGGGGCCTCGGAACACGGCTTGCAAGGCATCTCACCACACCGTTCTTAAGGCCGGTTAAGACCCATAACCTGCACGCGTTTCAGCTTACCCATCGCACCTGGCGCCGACATCAGGGGGCGCTGGTATTGGATTCGGGCTGTGGTATTGAGGAGAGCACCCGGATCCTCGCTGAACGCCACCCCCAGGCCTTTGTCGTGGGTATTGATAAGTCACGGCACCGCCTCTATCGCCGTACAGGCGGGCGCCCCATCTAACTCAAGGATAACTACGCCTTAGTCCGTGCTGATCTGGTCGACTTTTGGCGCCTTGCCAAGCACGCCGGTTGGCACCTGGTCCGCCATTACCTGCTCTACCCAAACCCTTGGCCCAAGCAGAAACACCTAAAACGGCGTTGGCATGCCCACCCAGTCTTCCCCACGCTGCTCAGTCTAGGTGGTGTCATCGAGCTGAGAAGCAACTGGCACAACTACGCGTTGGAATTTGCTGAGGCGATAAGACTGGCAACAGGAAGGAACGCGGAGGTGAGTCGCTTCATCCCTTTGCGCCCGTTATCGCCGTTTGAAAAAAAATACTGGGAAAGCCGGCAGGCGCTTTACCTTTGCCGAGCCACGCTAGCGCCCTAGGCGCTCGAAGCACCACAGAGGATGGCAGCACTCAACCGAAATTGATCTTCGCCTCCAAATTGGTACGGGAATCTGCATTATTCAGCGCCTCATCCAGACTGACACGCCCTTCCTTATAAAGATTAAAAAGGGCCTGATCAAACGTCTGCATGCCGCGCGCTCCGCTTTGCTCCATCGCCTCTTTGATCTCATCCACGTGCCCCCTGAGGATGAGATCGCCAATGTGCGGCGTATTGATCATAGTTTCGATCGCTGCGCAACGCTTACCATCAAACCCTTCAAGCAGCCGTTGCGAGATCACTGCGCGAAGATTCATCGAAAGGTCCAGGAACAGTTGTTTATGGTGTTCCTGAGGAAACATGTTTACAACACGCTCCATTGCCTGGTTCGCGTTATTGGCGTGCAAGGTGGAAACGCAAAGATGCCCCGTATTACAAAGAACCAGTGCGGCGGCCATGCTTTCACGATCGCGGATCTCGCCGATGACGATGACGTCAGGCGCTTCACGCATTGAACTCCTCAAAGCATTGCGATAGGAATAGGTATCGAGCCCTATTTCCCGTTGGTTGACGATAGATTTGATATTCGGGTACGCGAACTCGATTGGGTCTTCAATAGTCAAAATATGCCCATCCGCATTCTCGTTGCGGTGCTGGATCATGGCGGCAATAGTTGTCGACTTGCCGGTGCCGGTAGCACCTACCATCAAGACAAGGCCTCGCTTTTGCATAATCAGATCTTTGAGAATTACCGGTAACCCCAACCGATCGATGGTCGGGATCGTGGTTGGAATAAGGCGCAAGACCATGCTCACTTCACCCCGTTGCCGGAAGACATTGACCCGAAAGCGGGCCGACCTGTCCGGCAACCAAATGGCAAAATCTGCCTCGAGATGCTCCTCATAGTAGGCGATCTGGTGATCGGTCATGATCCCGTAGGCAGCTGCCTTAGTCATCTCGCCGGTCAGCATGGTCTTGCCCACCGAACTCATCTTCCCCTCGATCTTGATCTTGACAGGTGAGTTCTCGGTAAAGAACAAGTCCGAGGCGTTCTTCTCGACCATGAGCTTCAGATAAGGTGTGATGTCCATGGTTACTCGATGATGTTGCTTTTGAAATTGAAAACCGAACCCTACAAAAACGCGAATATTTAATGGATGTAAGGGGCTACCCGGAACCAATGAGGAAAGGAGCTAGCGGAGTAACCCCCTTGCTTGTGCTTCCTTTTTCTCTTCTAGGCTGAGGTGGTCTAGTCCTTCCAACTTGTCCGCCTCTTTCGCGTCCTTGCCTTGTAGCTTGATGCGCAAGCGCAACTCATTAATTGAATCGGCGTTTCGCAATGCATCTTCGTAGGTGATCTTGTCATCTTCATAGAGGTCGAATAGCGCCTGATCAAAGGTCATCATGCCAATCTCATTGGACTTCGCCATGATCACCTTGATCTCATGCACTTCCCCTTTGAGGATCAGGTCCGACATCAACGGTGAGTTCAACATGATCTCCACCGCACAAACCCGCCCCTTGCCAGACCGGTGTCTGATCAGCCGCTGAGCAATAAATCCCTTGAGGTTCAACGACAGATCCATTAACAACTGTTGGCGACGGTCGTCCGGGAAAAAGTTGATGATGCGGTCTAATGCTTGGTTCGAGTTGTTCGCATGCAGTGTAGCCATCGCCAAGTGTCCCGTTTCGGCAAAGGCAATCCCGAACTCCATGGTCTCACGGTCGCGGATCTCGCCCAGCAGGATGACGTCCGGTGCCTGTCGCAAGCTGTTCTTAAGCGCGATAGACCAATCATCCGTATCGACACTGATCTCCCGCTGGGTAACAACACAATTCTTATGCTGATGGACGAACTCAATGGGATCCTCAACAGTGATGATGTGCCCATAGCTATTCTCGTTTCGATAATCAACCATCGCGGCGAGACTAGTCGACTTACCATGGCCCGTGCCGCCCACCAGGATCACAAGACCACGCTTTGTCATCACAATATCCTTCAATATCTCGGGTAGCCCCAGCTCGTCGATCGTGGGAACCTGTGTATTGATGGTCCGGAGCACCATACCAACGCGTCCCTGTTGAACAAAGGCACTGACACGGAAGCGTCCGATCCCCGTTGGCGCGACAGCGAAATTGCATTCCTTTGTTGCTTCAAACTCCTTGAACTGCCTATCGTTCATGATGGCATAGGTCAGTTCCTTGGTATTCTCAGCCGTCAGCTTGGTCTTCGAGATTGGCGTGATCTTGCCATCGACCTTGATTGCGGGTGGAAAGCCTTCGGTGACAAACAGATCGGAACTGCCTTTACCGACCATAAGCTTAAGTACATCCCGCATAAATTTGATTGCTTGTTCGCGTTCCATCAGTATTCTCCTGCGCTGAGAAGCTCGATCAGAACAAGTCCTTGTTCTGCGCGACTGCCCGCGCGGCCTGGCGACTCACAATATCTTTCTTAACTAGCGTCTGCAGATCCTGATCCAGCGTTTGCATACCGAATTGCTGACCGGTCTGTATCGCCGAATACATCTGCGCGACCTTGTTTTCGCGGATAAGATTGCGGATCGCCGGGGTGCCGATCATGATCTCATGGACTGCAACACGCCCGCCCCCGTTCTTCTTGAGCAGCGTTTGCGTAATCACCGCCCGCAGGGATTCTGACAGCATCGATCGGATCATATCCTTTTCCGCAGCTGGAAACACGTCGACGATACGATCAATAGTCTTCGCAGCCGAAGATGTATGCAGGGTAGCAAACACCAAGTGACCGGTTTCTGCCGCAGTCAGTGCAAGCCGGATCGTCTCCAAATCGCGCATCTCGCCAACCAGAATAATATCCGGGTCTTCACGCGTAGACGAGCGCAAGGCTTCGTTGAACCCCAATGTGTCACGGTGCACTTCACGTTGATTGATGAGACACTTTTTGCTTTCATGAACGAATTCAATAGGGTCTTCAATGGTCAAGATATGGCCATAGATGGTCTCGTTCTTATGGTCGACCATGGCGGCAAGGGTCGTTGACTTGCCTGAACCGGTTGGTCCTGTAACCAACACCAACCCGCGCGGGTAGTCTGCAATATCTTTGAAGCTCGCCGGGCAATTGAGATCCTCAAGGCTCAAGATCTGGGAAGGGATCGTCCTAAAGACCGCACCGCAGCCCCGGTTTTGATTAAAAGCGTTCACACGAAAACGGGCAAGGCCAGGAATCTCGAAAGAAAAATCAACCTCGAGAAACTCTTCATAGTCCTTGCGCTGCTTGTCGTTCATAATGTCATACATCATGTCGTGCACTTCCTTGTGATCCAGCACCGGCGCATTGAGACGGCGCATGTCACCGTCCACTCTGATCAGCGGCGGCAACCCTGCCGAGAGATGCAAGTCTGAGGCCTTGTTCTTCACACCAAACGCAAGCAGTTCACCTATATCCATCTAATCCTCCGGTCTGAATCGTCTAGGCTACAATACCGCGAAAAGCTGTCCCTTATACCGCGGGATCTGACACAGGCTGCAATATGAAAGTCGCCGGACATTCATGCCAATCACTACGGGTATGAGCGCCAGATGCGGTCTATTCATAATAACCGCAAAGGTACAGAGATAACACCTTGTCCCGTATCGAAAAATGAAGCATTCCTGGCCCTGATGAAGTATAGCCTACTGATGCAACATGAAAAGTATCGCCGAGTCTTTAGAAGACCTGAAGAAGCGCATCCGACAGGCGGAAAAACGCTTTAACCGGCCCCTGGGCTCCGTTCTCCTGCTAGCCGTCAGCAAAACGCGCCCCAGCACCGATATCCTGGCGGCGGCGGCATGCGGGCAGGTGCGGTTTGGGGAGAATTATCTTCAGGAAGCCCTGCCTAAGATCCAAGAGTTGACCGTCAACGGCCTTGAGTGGCATTTCATCGGACACATCCAATCTAATAAGACCCGCTTGATCGCGGCCAATTTTGATTGGGTTCACACCATTGATCGAGAGCAGATTGCAAGGCGGCTGTCTCACCAGCGTCCCCCCTCGCTGCCCCCCTTGAACCTCTGTATTCAGGTCAAACTCAGCAAAGAGCCCGCCAACTCCGGCGTGGCCCTCGACGCGTTACCAGCGCTCGCCAAGCTTGTTTCTGACCTGCCCCGGCTTCGGCTGCGTGGTCTCCTGGCCCTGCCCGCGCCCACGGTTGAATTCGAGCAGCAACGCTTACCGTTCAGAGAGCTTTACCGGGCGCATACCAAACTCAACCGTGCTGGCATCAAGATGGACACGCTTTCCATTGGTACGACCCACGACATGGAGGCAGCAATTGCCGAGGGTGCGACAATGGTGCGGATTGGCGCTGCCATCTTTGGGCCGCGCAGTCCTTAGCGGATCGAATACCCGCGCCCATGCATTCCTATCCCCATGTTGTTACACTCGCTGCCTCGATCGGCTTGCAGAATAAGAATTGGATAATCTCACCATGAAGGCTGTCACGATCACCTTTATCGGTTGCGGCAACATGGGGCGTAGTCTCATTGGAGGACTTATTGCGAATGGTCATCCAGCCACAAAGATCTGTGCTGCAGATATCGATGCGTCACAACTGGCACGCGTAGGGAAACTATTTTCAGTCAAGGTAAGTACTGATAATCGCGAGGCCGTCGCGGCTGCGGATGTGATTGTCTTAGCCGTTAAGCCTCTGCTCATTGGGACCGTGGCACGCGATCTCGCTGGCTCGATACAGAAACGTACCGCCTTGGTGATATCCATCGCCGCGGGCGTCCCCATTACGGCGCTTGAGCGGTGGCTCGGCGAGGACACACCCATCGTTCGGGCTATGCCAAATACACCTGCGCAGGTGAATGCCGGTGTCGCAGCCCTCTTCGCCAATCAGGCCGTTAGTGCCCCACAACGGGAAACCGCGGCGTCGATCATGCGCTCTGTCGGTCTGGCCCTTTGGTTGAGCGATGAATCCCAGATGGATACCGTCACGGCCTTGTCTGGCAGCGGGCCGGCCTATTTTTTTCTCATCATGGAAGCCCTCGAGGATGCGGCTGTTAAACTTGGCCTTTCCCGAGACGCTGCCCACCTGATGACGCTTCAGACGGCGTTTGGCGCTGCAAAGATGGCGTTAGAATGCGGCGAGGATACTGCGACGCTGCGCATGCAGGTCACCTCGCCTGGTGGGACCACGGAACAGGCACTCAAGGTACTTCTAGAGGGGGAGCTACCGGTTCTTTTTTTAGAAGCCCTTAAAGCAGCCCGCGCACGCGCGCAAGAACTCGCTAGCTCCATTAGGGACCCATAATGACCGAGCCTTATCTCACCAATGCGGGGACCTTCCTTATCAGCACGCTATTCGGCCTGTACATACTCGCCGTCATGCTACGCTTCTTGTTACAGTGTGTTCGTGCGGACTCCTACAATCCGATCGCACAGTTCCTGATCACCATCACCAACCCACCACTTCGCCCCCTGCGCCGGATCCTTCCCGGCTACGGCGGCATTGACTGGTCCTCCATCCTGCTGATGTTCGCGCTAAAAACCTTGGAGATTTCGCTACTTTTACTTCTAACCGCAGAGCGCTTCCCTCAAGTTTCCGGGCTTCTGGTGCTCTCGTTTGCTGATCTCATGTCCTTGCTTTTCTATGTATTTCTATTTGCGATCATCATCCAAGTGATCATCAGCTGGGTAAATCCCGGGGCTCACAACCCTGCAACGGTGCTCCTCTATCAGTTAACAGAGCCGCTGCTTGCTCCCGCTAGACGGATCGTGCCGCCGATGAGCGCGCTTGATTTCTCACCCCTGGTCGTCTTGATTGCCTTGCAACTGTTGATCATGCTCCTTATTGCCCCCCTGACCGATATCGGACGCAGCCTCTTATGAAACCAACTTGGTGTCATTGGGACGGAGATACCCTTGTACTCAAGGTCCACATACAACCCCGTGCTGCGAGGGACGAGATAGCCGGGGTACACGCAGACCATCTCAAATTACGGATAGCCGCTCCGCCGGTCAGCGGCAAGGCAAACACACAGCTCATTGGGTTTCTCGCAAGTGAATTCCGGGTGCCTCACTCCCAGATCAAACTCTTGAGTGGCGAACGTAGTCGCGATAAACGCATTGCCATACGTACCCCCAAGACACATCCCGACTGGATGTCTGGGTCGCAAGAATAAAACAGGAGAATAACATAGCACAGCCGCCACGCATCGGCTGCCTCCCGTGTTGCGCTCGAACCAGCCACTCTTTAGACTCATGCAGAACCTTGATCACCCACCCAGTAGTTGAGATGCCGGAATCAATACCACATGATTCAGTGGGTCTTGTAACGCCAAAGTCCCATGTATTCAACGAACCGCTATCGCTGGACTGCGGTAGCGTATTAGACAGCTATCAACTCGTATTTGAAACCTACGGTACACTGAACCAAGCGCGTTCAAATGCCATTCTGATCTGTCATGCCTTAAGCGGCGATCACCACGTTGCGGGCTTCAACAGCATGGATGACAGAAAGCCTGGCTGGTGGGACAACTGTGTCGGGCCTGGTAAACCCATTGATACCGACCATTTTTTCGTTGTGTGCCCTAACAATCTCGCGGGCTGCAATGGCTCGACGGGTCCAATGAGCATCAATCCTAAAACAGGCAAGCCCTACGGACCCGACTTTCCGATCGTGACGGTGCACGATTGGGTTGAGAGTCAGGCGCGCTTGGCGGACCTATTAGAGATTGAGTGCTGGGCAGGAATCGTCGGGGGCAGCCTAGGCGCAATGCAAGCGTTGCAATGGGCCATCGACTTCCCTGATCGCATACGCCATGCCATTATCATTGCAGCGGCGCCAAAACTATCGACCCAGAACATCGCCTTCAACGAACTGGCTCGCCAGGCGATCATGTCGGATCAGGACTTCCATGAAGGGCGTTATTATGAGTACGGCGTAAAACCAAAACGAGGGCTGATGTTGGCACGCATGCTAGGACATATTACTTATCTATCGGACGATGTCCTCGATGCCAAATTTGGGCGCGAGCTGCGCGATGGTAAGATTAGCTTTGGATTTGATGTGGAGTTTCAGGTGGAAAGTTATTTGCGCCATCAAGGAAGTTCCTTCGTCGATCGTTTTGATGCCAATACCTACCTTCTAATCACCAAGACATTGGATTATTTCGACCCTGCAGCCAAATTTGGAAATAACCTTGCGGTCGCTGTATCGGGATCTAAAGCGAACTTCCTCGTGATCTCCTTTAAAAGTGATTGGCGCTTCGCGCCGCCTCGGTCAAGAGAGATCGTCCGGGCGCTGCTCGATGCTGACAAAAACGTCATTTATACCGAGATCGCGTCACAGCAAGGTCATGACTCGTTCCTTATGGCGATCCCCCAGTACCACGACGTGCTGCGCACCTACCTCCGACGCGTGGCCCATGAATTAAACCCATGAAGTCGCTGCGTCCGGACCAGGCCCTGATTGCCGAATGGATCGCCGCGTCTTCCCGAGTCCTTGATCTTGGCTGCGGCGACGGGGCACTACTTGCCTACTTGCAAAACACTCGCAATGTCACTGGATATGGACTTGAGATTGACGAAGATAATATCGTCAAATGCATCGCAGTAGGAGTAAACGTCATTCAGACTGATCTTGATGCGGGACTATCCGAGTTTGATGAGAACTCCTTTGACTATGTGCTAATGACCGATACCCTTCAGGCAGTACACTTTCCTGATAAGTTAATCAATGAGATGTTACGTGTCGGGCGCGAAGGCATTATCACGTTTACCAATATTGGCCACTGGATTTGCCGACTGCAACTGGCCATCAAAGGTAAGATGCCAATATCCCGATCGCTACCCGATCAATGGTATGAAACGCCTAACATTCATTTGTGTTCCATCGCAGATTTTGAAGGATTATGTAGATCACTTGATGTGGAGATCCTACAGCGAGCAACCGTCGATCATGCCCATCGGTCCAATTTGGGAATGCGGTTATTGCCGAATCTCCTAGGCGAAATTGCGCTCTATCGCTTCCGCCGCAAAACCCAATCACATACCTGAAGCAGGGATCCGTACTGTTCGGAGTGGTTGAAAACTTTCCGGCGCATGTCCATCGTTATAGTGTAGATAGAACGAATAAAACCATGAACAATACGGCCGTGCGACGTCACAACTTAATCCTTGGGATCCTGGTGATGCTGTTGCCCCTCGCGAGCCCCGCGGAGCAATCGCAGACTTTCGGTGACTACACCATACACTATAACGCCTTTACGACGGACATCCTTGAACCGTCTGTTGCAAGGATCTACAAGATCCCTCGAAGCAAGAACCGCGTACTGCTTAACATCTCCGTACTAAAAAAGGTAATGGGCACGACCGGCCAGCCGGTGAGCGCCAAAATACAGGCAACGGCAACGAATCTCAGTGCTCAGGTCAAGACTTTGGAGATGCGCGAGATACGCGACAAAGGCGCATTCTACTACATCGCCGAAACGCCAGTGAGCAATGAAGAAACCCTCATATTTACGCTGCACATCACCCCCGACGATGAGGCTATAACACATACCATCACTTTTCAGGAACGATTCTTCACCGATTAGCTACAATTTTAGCGGTACCGCCATCGCTGGCACATATCCTAACTGTGTGTCCAATTTAGAATGGGATATCGTAATCCATGATCAGCGGGGCGTGGTCGGAAAAACGTTTTGCCTTGTAGATCTTGGCCAACCTGACCTTTCTTCTCAGTCCCGGTGTCACCACCTGATAATCGATTCGCCACCCAACATTCTTAGCCCACGCCTGACCCCGATTCGACCACCAAGTATATTGATCAGGCTCCGGGTTCACCACTCGGAAGGCATCCACCATACCAACAGTTTTGAAGAGTCGATCCATCCACGCTCGCTCTTCGGGCAAAAACCCCGAATTTTTTTGATTGCCACGCCAGTTCTTCAAATCAATCTTCTTGTGAGCAATATTCCAATCACCACAAATGATGTAGTTCCCCCGATCGGCGCGCATTGCCTTCAGCGTTGGCATGATCTTTCCCATGAAATCATACTTCGCCGCCTGTCGCTCTTCACTAGACGAACCCGAAGGCAGATATAAAGACACGATACTAAGCCTGCCAAAATCGGCTCGGAGATAACGCCCCTCGTCGTCGAATTCCGGGCAACCAAAGCCCCCAATCACCCGATCAGGTTCCCGCCGGGAATAAAGGGCAACCCCACTATAGCCCTTTTTCTTCGCATCACGGAAATACGCATAATAACGAAAAGGAGATGCCACCGCTGGCGGTAGCTGCTGTTGATGGGCCTTAGTCTCCTGGAGACAGACAACGTCGGCATGTTGTCTGGGAAGCCATTGAAAGAACCCTTTTTTATGTGCTGACCGGATACCATTGGCATTTAGCGTAATGATGCGCACTAACCTGTCTCCCTAACGCGTAGCAATGTATGATAGCGAACCTGCCTGGTTGATGAACCAACATCAGCGACGAACGCAGCGCCTTCACTTGGCATCTAAACATGAAAAACTACCAACGCGAATTTATACGCTTCGCCATCGACTGCAAAGTGCTCTGCTTCGGTAACTTTACTCTCAAATCGGGTCGGAGCAGCCCTTATTTTTTTAACTGCGGGTTATTCAATACCGGTGCAAGTCTTGTCCAACTCGGCCGCTATTACGCAACCGCCATACAGCACGCCGGTCTTGACTACGATATGCTATTTGGTCCGGCCTACAAAGGGATCCCCTTAGCGTCTGCCACCGCCATCGCCCTTGCAGAACAAACCAATCGCGACGTGCCATACTGCTCTAACCGCAAGGAGGTGAAATACTATGGCGAAGGCGGTGTGACCTTTGGTGCGCCCCTATCGGGGAGAGTACTGATCATTGACGATGTGATTTCCGCGGGCACCACGATCAGTACCTCTGTCGATATCATTCGCGCTCGGGGGGCGGTCCCGGTTGGCGTCGTAATTGCGCTTGATCGGCAGGAGCGCGGCACCGGCAAACTATCCGCCGTTCACGAAGTCGAGGCCCGCCATCAAATGACCGTTACCAGCATCATTACACTGGATGATCTCGTTGCATATCTTGAAGAGGAACCGGAAATGGGCGAAAGGCTCCAGCACGTTCGTGACTATAGGATGCAGTATGGCGCAGCGTAAGCGATCGTAATTCCGCCCCTTCCAAGCCTTGGGCCCGGAATGGCCCGGCCTAGCCCGCAACAATTCGTTCACATACTATAATAATAACGATGTGCCGAGCCCGTCCAACCCGAGTATTTAATCAGTTGCTGAGCCACGCAGGCTATTGATCATGAATGCCACTGTGATGCGCATTGCCTTGATCCTCGTTTTGGTAACGGGCCTGTCCCCATCCCCTCCAGCGCACGCAAGGATCAAGTGCTGGACAAACAAAGATGACGTAAGGGAATGTGGTAATGTTGTTCCGCCAGAGTATTCACAAAAAGGACATGAAGAACTCAGCGATCAGGGGATTGTCATTGACAGAAAAGAAAGGGCCAAAACTCCAGAGGAGCTGGAAGAGGAGCGACGGCTCGCGGCTATCCAGGCAGAGGAAGACCGTAAGGCCAGGAAGAAAGAGATCGCCGATCGGGTCTTGTTAGATACATTTGCGAGCGAGGACGATCTTGTTCTGGCCCAGGATGGCAAACTTGCTGCAATCGAACAAACCATTCATGTCACAGAAAGCCGCATTAAGAAGCTACAAAAGAGCCTAAATGAGATTATGAGCATGGCGGCCGAAATGGAACGTCGCGGCAAGCCGCCGGCCGATGGAACCCAAAACGAGATCGATGTGGTGCGTGCACAGATCGCAGAGAACCGCGCCTACATTAAGACCTTGCATAAGGAACAGGATGCGGTGCGCAACGCCTTTGAGTCTGATCTGACGCGCTTCAAAGAGTTAAAGGCCGCAGGAAGATAAGCTTAGCCAAACAAGCCCTGCGAGAGCGTCGCCCACTGCTCCTCCCAGAAACTGGTCGGAGAGGTATGAAAGCCGCTCTGTACATACTGCAGCATTTTCCCTTCCGCGTGCGCCACGAGCAGGTTCGCTGTGACGGTCGGCGATCCCTTCGGCTGCAAGCCCGGGCTTAGAGTGCTTTCACGCAAGATCTGTTTCAATTGCATCTCAAAGCGATCGAAAAATTGTACGACACGCGTCCGAAGGCGCTCATTCTCGCCGACTAGCGCATCGCCGACAAGGATGCGTGTGATACCGGGATTTCGTTCAGAAAATCCCAAGAGCAACTTCAAGATACCCTGACAGCGCTTCACGACATCAGACTCATCCGACAGTATACGGTTTGTGAGACCAAATACTGAATCCTCCGCGAACCCGATCAGATCCTCAAACATCTTCGCCTTGCTAGCAAAGTGCCGATAAAGTGCTGCCTCAGACACGCCGACGGCTGTGGCAAGCCTAGCCGTGGTGATTCGCGTACCGGGCTGGTTCTCAAGCTCGCGGGCCAACGCTTCCAAAATCTGCTGCCGCCGACTCGGTTTCGCCTTAGCATCTTTCATCTCACTTTGCCCCCTCCCACCTCGCCAGCTAGCGTCGCCGGATCAGTGTACCCACGCCGACATCCGTAAATACCTCTAGCAGTACCGCATGCTGTACTCGCCCATCAATAATATGCGCCGTGTTCACACCCCCCTGAACCGCGTCTAATGCAGAGCGGATCTTGGGAAGCATGCCGCCGTCGATTGTCCCGTCAGAGATGAGCTTGTTGACCTCAGCTACGCTCAGTCCAGTTAACACTTTACCCTGTTCGTCGAGCAGACCGGCAGTGTTCGTCAGCATGATTAACTTCTCGGCTTTCAGCACTTCAGCCATTTTTGCCGCCACGAGGTCGGCATTAATATTATAGGACTGACCATTGTCCCCTACCCCAATCGGTGCGATCACAGGGATAAAGTCTCCTCTAACAAGCATATTCACTACGGCGGTGTCGATGCTCGCCACTTCACCAACGTGGCCAATGTCAATGATTTCCGGCGCGTCCATCTCCGGGGCAGACCGCTTGAACGTCAGCTTCCGCGCCCGGATCAATTCACCATCCTTTCCGCTTAAGCCTACAGCCCTACCTTTGTGTCGATTGATCAAATTGACGATTTCCTTGTTAACTAATCCGCCAAGCACCATCTCCACCACGTCCATCGTCTCGCTATCGGTTACGCGCATCCCCTCGACAAATTGGCTGTCCTTGCCAATACGCTTCAGCAGATCGCCAATCTGCGGGCCACCCCCGTGCACCACCACCGGATTCATGCCCACCAGTCTCATGAGTACCACGTCACGGGCAAAACTATTCTTTAGCCTGTCATCCGACATGGCATTCCCACCGTATTTGATGACCATCGTTTTACCCTGAAAACGCTGGATATACGGTAGGGCTTCGGTAAGGACCCTTGCGATATTCAATGCATCGGAAGATTCTAAACTCATGTCTGAGCGGCTGTTCAACATATTAATGAATTCAAACTGCGAAAAATTTCCTTCTCACACGGGCACATTAATGCTGCCTGCCCACATCTACAGAACTCCGGTCAAAAATCGGTGGCGGCAATGCCTTAGAATGGTAGCGGCAATTTTGGATCCAATTCCTGAAAAACACGACGAAACGCGTCTTGGATCCGATCTAAGGCCTGCTGATCATCCCCCTCAAAGCGCAGAATCAGGTACGGGGTTGTATTGGATGGCCGGATCAGCGCCCAACCATCCGGGAAGTCTACCCGCAGGCCATCAATTGTCGTGATCTTGGCTTCATCAAATACTGCACGTTCGCAAAAATCTTTCATAAAACTTGCATGCGATCGCTCGGGCATGCTCAGCCGCAATTCAGGTGTTGCAATGCCCCCGGGGAGCTCTGCAAATACCGCCTCTGGGGATTTTTTTGACTTTCCCAGTATCTCCAGGATGCGGGCTGCAGCATAGATTGCGTCATCAAAACCGTACCACCGTTCTTTAAAAAAAATATGCCCACTCAATTCCCCCGCTAAAGGTGCATTCTCTTCCTTCATCTTGTGCTTGATGAAGGAATGCCCGGTTTTCCACATCACAGGTTTACCTCCGTGTTCCTCGATCACACGCCTTAGATGTCGGCTGCACTTCACGTCAAAAATGATCGGCGCGCCCTTGGCACGAGAGAGAACATCGCGAGCAAAGAGCATCATCTGTCGATCAGGCCATATGATGTTGCCCGCGCCATCGATCACGCCGAGACGATCGCCATCACCATCGAATGCGAGACCTAAATCAGCCTTTTCCTGCTTGACCCGGTCAATGAGAACTCTGAGATTCTCAGGCTGACTGGGATCAGGTTGGTGATTAGGAAAATTGCCATCGACATCACAATAGAGTTCAACCACTTCGTGGCCAAGGGCACGGAGCACTTCCGGTGCCAATGTTCCAGCGACGCCATTGCCACAGTCGATAACCAGCTTAAATGCGTGATCGAGGGCGACTGGAATTTCTTCATTGACACGTCGCATATAGTCCCCCGTGATGTCTCTCGACTTGAGCTTTCCATTGCCAGTGACCAACTTGCGCCCCGTAACGCGATCCCGCAAGGCCATCACGGCGTTACCAGACAGGGTTTCTCCATCGAGCATGATCTTGAGACCGTTATAGTTTGGCGGGTTGTGGCTACCGGTAACCATCACGCCGCTGCCTGTATTCAGATGATGGGTCGCAAAATAAACCAAGGGCGTCGGGACCATCCCGATATCAATGACATCCCTGCCAGCAGCCCTAAGCCCCTTAATGAGCGCCTCGGCCAACTCTGGGCTTGACTTCCTGCCGTCACGACCGACCACGAGTTCCTGTTGCCCCCGTTCATGCGCCTCACTGCCGATGGCGCGTCCGATGGCATGGACCGAATCCGCCGTGAGTGTCTTTCCCGCCACTCCGCGGATGTCATAGGCGCGAAAGATGCTCTTTGCCAGCGGTACCTGCTCTTCTCGCACCACCGGCGTCGCCGACGACTCCGTAACAGCTTGGGCCCTTGCACCACGCGCTGCCAGCGACGAGGGCTGAGCCACAGCTGTACCGCCCGCATAGTGAGCTGTTTTTGGAAGCCCCGGGACCAGTCGTTCCAGGCCAGGATGCGCCCCCAGCATGATCCCTTGCACTGCGCCGGCATAGACCGCGGTCTCTGCCATCACCTGGGCGGCATTACGCCGCCCCCGCCGGAAGATCACATACACGCTGAGTGTGCCAAGAATCACCACGACAAGGATCAGTGACTCGACGCCAATGCCCCCCGTGAGTCCCCAGAAACCAGAGCCGCTTGAACCGGGCGCGCGGCCAGGGTCCGCCGCGGCCTGGTGCCAATAAGCTAACCGCCACCCAGTGTTGGCCACGGGCAAGACCACGAGCGCTCCTCGCGCCTTCGCCGCGCCGTCGCCCTCGTGTGCCAGCACCAGCGTCTCGCCTTCATGCACCACTTGGTGTAACTCCGCGTAGCCCTTGGACAGTGAAAGGCCCTGCATGGCCTCACCGAGGACGCCGACGTCGACACTCAAATGCAATACGCCCACGAGCTCCCCACCGCCGTTCGTGACCCGTCGAACCATCACGATGTGCTGAGAGGGACTGCCAAAAAACAAGACTTCGGCAGGGACGGGGTCCTCTGATGCCTCCGCCTTGCGCAGTAAGTCGAGCGATGCATAGCTCAAGGGCGGGAAGGTCGAAGTGTCAACCTCGTTGACGCCTGGTTTGAGCAGCCTGAGTTTCAAGGCCGACGGAAACTGGCCCGCAAGTTCATCCCCTTTGAGACTGAGCGCGGCCTCATCCGCGCTCACGAAAAGCGTAATCACCGCCTGTTGTGTGGCCAGGTCATTGAGCACTCGCTGGGATGCGCCCAGCCGATCCGCCAGCTGGGCGGCGAACGCACTCGCCTCCTGCTGTACGGTTTCCAGTGCCTGTTCCTGTACCTTCTCGGCACGCTCCCGATAAAAGTAGCCGCCGGTCAGCGCCAGCGCCCCTAAGACGAGCACGCCCATGGAGGCAAGCAGTACATTACGCACCGTCCGCCTTTTAAACCGTCTGTGCTTAACAGGCCCTTCGACCATCAGTTCCCGAAAGCCTCCCGCTACGACACGCGTCCGGTATGGCCAAAACCGCCGGCACCCCGCGTGCTCTCTTCAAACCTATCAACAATTTCAAAGGCCGCCCGCACCATCGGCACGAAAACCAGCTGTGCAATGCGCTCCCCCGGGTGGATGGTAAACGGCGCCTTACCACGGTTCCAACACGAGACCAAGACCTCTCCTTGATAATCAGAGTCGATCAACCCGACGAGATTGCCTAACACTAGCCCATGTTTGTGGCCAAGCCCAGAACGGGGTAGCAGCACAGCCGCTAATTGGGGATCCGCAATGTGCACTGCAAAACCACTCGGGATCAATGCCGTTTCACCTGGGCCCAGGGTCAGCGGGTCATCTAAACAGGCCCGCACATCCATACCTGCTGATCCGCTTGTTGCGTATTTTGGAAGAGGAAACTCAGTACCGACGCGCGGGTCAAGGACCTTGAGTTGTATTCTTTTCATGATAGCGTTCAGCGATGACGGTGATCAGCTTTCGCGCGAGCTGATCTTTTGACGCCCGCGCAAGCGTGAGGCCCCCGCCCCGCCAGACTAACTCTAGCGCGTTTTCTTCACTCTCAAAACCCAGCTCCGGCCCACCAACCAGATTCGCAGCTACAATATCCAGCGCTTTGGATTCAAGTTTTATCCGGGCATTGTGCAAGAGATTCTCCGTTTCAGCCGCAAAGCCAATGGTGAACGGAGGATGCGCCTGGCTGGCTACCGCCGCCAGTATATCGGGTGTCCGCTCGAGAGTCAGCGTGATCCCTCCGTTCGACTTCTTAAGCTTGCGTTCATGCTGCGCCACACCCCGATAATCCGCTACCGCAGCAGCTGCAATAAAGATATCAGTGTCATCAACATCCGCCATCACCGCCTGGTACATCTGTTCGGCGCTGTAGACGGATTTAGAGCTGACACGCTCTGGCGGGTCGAGGTCAACGGGGCCCGTGACCAATCTTACCTCGGCGCCCGCCTCGGCGGCCGCCCGGGCCACGGCGTAGCCCATGCGGCCGGAGCTTCGATTGCTAACGAAACGCACTGGGTCGATATCTTCGCGTGTCGGGCCGGCGGTCACCATCACGCGCCGATCACTGAGGCTGCCAGTTTCAAAGACGCCAGCCAAAGCCAAGACCAACGCCGCCGGCTCCAGCATGCGGCCGGGGCCCGTCTCTCCACAGGCTTGTTCCCCTCGTGCTGGGCCCAGCACGAGGGGTGCGCTGGTGGCAAGACAAAGCGTGCTGAGCAAATCATCCGCCATGCCAACGCTAAGTCGCGCCATGAAGTTAGCGCTCGCGGGTGCCACCAGCACCACGTCCGACCAGCGCGCCAGATCGATATGCCCCATACCCGATTCCGTCCCCGCGTCCAGCAGTTCTGTGTGCACAGGATGCTCGGATAGGGCTTGCAGTGTCAGCGGCGTGATAAACGAACAGGCCCCTCGGGTCATGACCACCCGTACCGCAGCCCCCGCCTCGCGGAGCCTGCGCACTAAATCGGCACTCTTATACGCGGCAATGCTGCCTGTTACACCGACAACGACACGTTTATTGGTCAGACTGCCCATAAGAATGCAAATTTTACCCTATGGAAACCGGCCCATGCACACTGAGATGCCGCCCTTAGATTTTTGACGGAACACCGCGTCCACGCTAAACTTACGTTCCTTTTTGGGACGAATCCACAATGGCCAGAGTATGTCAGGTAACCGGTAAGCGGCCTGCATCGGGAAACAATGTCTCCCATGCAAATAACAAGACGCGGCGGCGCTTTCTGCCGAATCTCCAGAAACACCGATTCTGGGTCGAAAGTGAGAAGCGCTGGGTGCGCCTGCGCGTCAGTGCGAAAGGCATCCGCATTATTGATAAGATGGGGATCGACCAGGTGCTGGTGAATCTCCGCAACCGCGGCGTGAAAGTTTAGAGACGAGCGTCATGCGTGACAAAATCAAACTCGTATCCACTGCAGGGACCGGCCATTACTACACCACCACTAAGAACAAGCGCACCACGCCCAATAAGTTGGAAAAGAAAAAATACGACCCAGTGGTGCGCAAGCACGTCAAATACAAAGAAGCAAAAATCAAATAGCTAGCATAACGAGGCGAAAATAAAACCCGCCGCGCGGCGGGTTTTTTGTGTTATGCCCCTAAATTATTTACTTAGGCCGGTTGCATAGAATAGCCACGCAGCGCCTGGGCAAATTCCTGCAAGGCCTTGATGCCCGTCGCCTCTGCCTGCTTGCACCATTCTTGTAATGATTGCAAAAGACTCTCGCGCGTTGCAGTCCGCTCCATCCAGAGCGCCTGCAGACGCAACCGAAATTGATACACGACCTCTAGCGCCTGACTATGCTGTAGCACTGTCTCAAGTCGGTGCACTGCCTGCGCATCGAGTAGGGACTCCTCCCGCGTTAATAGGCCTCGAGCTCGCTTTAGAATGTGCCGATAGTAATCATCCGCTTTGTTAAGCTCTTCCTGATAAACACTCGAGACGACATCCCTGGCATAGTGCGCCATTACATGGAAACGGTTTGTGACGATGGCGCTCACCGTATCCAGGTCCAAACCAAGTTTTTTGGTATTCATAACGAGCTTTGGCGCTACCTTCTTTACCCGGGCAAGGCCTAGCATTTCCTGCAGGCGGATATAAAACCAACCAATATCAAACTCCCACCACTTCGACGAGAATTTTGCCGAACTGACGAAAGCATGATGGTTGTTGTGCAGCTCCTCACCGCCAATGAGGATACCCCAAGGGACAATATTGCGAGAGGCATCTGCCACCTCATAATTGCGATAGCCCCACCAATGACCAATGCCGTTAATCACGCCTGCGGCAAAAAACGGGGTCCACATCATCTGCACTGCCCAAATGGTGATGCCGACTACACCAAACAGCAGAAGATCAATCACCAGCATCAGCCCTAACCCAATGTTGTTCCGACCGTAGACATTGCGCTCCCACCAATCATCAGGCGTCCCATGGCCGTACTTTTCTATCGTTTCCGCGATTC
Source organism: Gammaproteobacteria bacterium (assembly GCA_027296625.1). Taxonomy (NCBI): domain Bacteria; kingdom Pseudomonadati; phylum Pseudomonadota; class Gammaproteobacteria; species Gammaproteobacteria bacterium. Next base: position 75,090 of record JAPUIX010000183.1, read on the forward strand.
GTGTTTCCGACCGATAGAGATCAACCCCATCAAACAAGACCTTACGGATCCCGACGATCTGAGGGCTATGGGGATCACCGACCTTGTCAGAGAAGGCGTGATGTTTCCGATGTATCGCAACCCATTCTCTCGTGATCATCCCTGTAGTCAGCCATAACCAGCAACGGAAGAAGTGACTGGGTAGCGGATGCAAATCCAGGGCCCGGTGTGCTTGATGTCGATGTAGGAATATGGTTACAGCGGCGGCGGTGATCTGCGTAAGCGCTAGTATCACCGCAACGTAGCCCCATAAGGGCAGGGGCAACAATCCATAAAACATCCTATGCCTCCCTTTCGAAGACAACCCTAACGTTGGGTTCAAACACCATGGTAGTCCAGAATCGCTTCAGCGTCCACAGGCTCGGCGCTGGGCTTTGGCAGCGGACACCCTTTTTGAGACAGGTGCCACAAAAACAATCCACGTTGCGCGCGATGTCGCCCCGGGATCCTTAAGGCGAAACCATTAAGCCAACCGGCATTCCCTCATGCTTACCACCATCGGCACCTAAATCTCCCCATTCGTTGACAGGTGAAGATTGCCATAATCATCGACATGACTATTCCACGCAGGTGCAACAAATGTCGTCGCGGTAGTCTCGGCGATGATCGCCGGGCCGACGAGGCGTTGCCCGCCTACGAGGCACTCGCGGTGCCAGATCGGAACCGTGCCCGGCACACCATACACACGGGCCTCGCCACTGGCCGTGCGTTCGGCATGCGGGTGAAGCTTCGGTAGTGGCAATACCGGCGGTTCTGCACGGAGCCCCATGCGCACATTGATGAGTTCGACCGGCATCGCCAAGCGATGACCATAGCGGTGCGCGTGGGTTAGGTGAAAGGTCTCCGTGACACCCGACAGGGTCCCTTGCCAGGCAATGGTGAGGCAGTACGATTGGCCACGGTAACAAAGGTCCAGGCATGGTTCCGTGGTAATCTCCGTGGGCTCAACACCTTGCGCTCGCAGCGCCGCCCGCCCACGCGCGGCGAGGTCATCCAATGCCTCATTCACAGTCGCCTCATCATACGATGCCAACAAACCACCGAGGGTCCGCGATAACTGCCGGGCCGGAGGTGCCACCAACATGCCAAGCGCAGATAGCACGCCCGCCTGTACTGGCACCAATGCCCGACAGATCCCTAAGGCCTCGGCCAAGGCGCATACGTGCATGCCGCCCGCCCCACCAAAGGAAACCAGTACAAATTCACGGGGATCAAAGCCTCGCTGTACGGAGATGACACGAAGTGCCTGGGCCATGTGTTCATTCGCGATGCACACGATGCCATCGGCCGCCTGCTCAGCCGAGGCCGCACCCAACTGATTTGCGATGCGGCTAACGGCCTTGCGCGCCGCCTCAATATCGAGTTGCAGGCTGCCCCCCAGGCGGGCGTCTACGGGGAGCCGACCAAGCACGAGATTGGCGTCGGTCACCGTGGCCTCGCGCCCTCCCCGCCCGTAGCAAGCGGGGCCGGGTTGGGCCCCCGCCGACTGGGGCCCAACCTGAAGCGCACCACCCGCATCCACCGTCGCAATCGACCCACCCCCGGCGCCGATGGTATGCATATCCACCATGGGCACGGCCAGCGGGTAAGGACCGATACGCCCCTCACTGGTGAGCTCCACCTCGCCGTCGATCAAAGCCACATCAGTGGAGGTGCCCCCCATATCCAGCGTCATAACGCGCGGCTGTCCTGCGGCCTCGGCGACGAAACGCGCGCCGACGAGCCCCGCGGCCGGACCCGACAATAAGAGGTGTACGGCCTGCCGGCCTGCCTGCTCGGCCCCCAAGGTACCGCCCGCGCTTTGCATGACGGCGAGCTTCCCCGGGGCAAGGTGTGCCGAGAGCCTTGCAAGATACCGCTCCACCAGCGGGCCGACATAGGCATTCAACCAGGTGGTCATGCCCCGCTCGTATTCCCGGTATTCCGGCAACACCATCGACGAGCGCGAGACAAATAACCCCGTGGGCATTGCCGCCTCAATGGCCCGCTCAAAGCGGTCATCAAGAAAGGAAAACAATAAGTTGATGGCCACTGCCTGGGGGGCCAGCCTTTCCACAGCGGCTCGGAGATCCTGCAGATCGTCCTCTGTGAGTGGCTCGATGACGCTACCATCAGCGCCCAAGCGCCCGCCGGTCTCAAGACACAGCCCCCGCGGGACCGGCGGTGCAATCGCCTCGGGCTGCAAGTTGTAGAGCTCGCGCCGAGCTTGACGACCAATCGTGAGCATATCCCTGAGCCCCCGGTTGGTGATAAATGCCGTGCGCACGCCTTTGCCTTCCAACACGGCGTTCGTCGCCACGGTGGAGCCGTGCACAACCCGGAGATCCCGCGGCGCGAGCCCCATCTCTGCCATCCCTTGCAGAATGGCCTCCTCAGGCGCATGCGGCGTGGACAACACCTTATGGATTGCAATTCGCTTACCGTTGTAGAAAACGAAATCGGTAAACGTGCCTCCCGTGTCGATGCCAAGCAGCATGACCTTCGTTATTCTCCGCTTGCATACGCTCGTATTATGACAATAATAGCTCCGCGATGGCTGAGGAAACGCTCATCGCCGTAGAGCATCTCTTCCGCTACTACGGAATGCACCATGCGGTTCACGATATCAGCTTTAATGTCAGCCGCGGGGAGGTGCTCGGATTCCTCGGACCCAATGGCGCCGGCAAAACTACGACCATGCAGATCATCAGTGGCGCTCTAGCGCCCAGTATGGGACGTGTAATGGTCGGTGGCATTGATATCCTCGATGCGCCTAAAAAGGCAAAAGCCTATATCGGCTACTTACCCGAACACCCGCCGCTGTACCGTGAACTCACCGTCGATGAGTACTTACGCTACTGCGCTCGATTGCATGGGATCAATCGCCAAGCCATTCCTCGCGCTTTAAACAGCTGCAAACAGCGCTGCGGGCTTGACGGCGCTGGTGATCGCCTCATCGACAATCTCTCGAAAGGTTACCAACAACGCGTCGGTATCGCCCAAGCGATCATCCACGCACCGGCCGTGGTGATCTTGGATGAACCTACCATCGGCCTCGACCCGATTCAGATCCGTGAAATCCGTAATCTGATTCGGGAACTTGGCAGCGACCACAGCGTGATCCTCTCAACACATGTGTTACCCGAGGTACAAGCCGTCTGTGACCGCGTACTGATCATCCAACAGGGTCGCCTGGTGCTGAATGATCGCCTTGATAACCTGAAGCGGAACATCGGTGGCAACTACCTACGCGTTGCATTCAGGAATCCGCCCAATATCACGGAACTGAATAAGATCCCGGGTATAAAGCAAATCGATCAACTCGACGGCACCCGCTTCCGTATTCAACATGACATAAATGCAAATGTACCGGAAGCTATCGCTGTGATGGCCGTTGAGTCGTATTGGGGGCTATCTGAACTTGCGCCTGAGAGTCATTCACTGGAAGAGACCTTTATCCGACTGACATGCGGAGAAGATCTGGAGACGGACGGTTTCGTGGTTGAGGCGTCCGCATGAGGATTCATCATATCGCGGGACGTGAACTGCACAGCCTGTTTGTATTGCCGCTTGCCTGGATCATACTGGCAGCAGTGCAACTCATCCTCGCCGTGATCTTTTTTTACCGCTTGTATGTGTTCGTACAGTTCCAACCTCACTTGGCAGGCCTGGAAAGCCCACCAGGCCTGACCGATCTTGTCGTGGCGCCGCTCCTGGGCACAGCTGGTAGTATTGTTTTACTGATCGCCCCACTTTTAACCATGCGCTTAATCAGCGAAGAACGCCGCGCGGGTACACTTCAGCTGCTGCTTTCCTCGCCGATATCGATGACAGAAATCATCCTCGGGAAATATCTTGGGCTGCTAGGATTCTTCCTGATCATGATTGCCATGATTACGCTGATGCCACTGTCGTTGCTGCTTGGCGGTTACTTGGACATCGGGCAATTCCTCGCTGGCCTTTTGGGTCTAACATTGCTCGTTGCTACTTTTTGCGCCGTCGGTTTGTTTATGTCCACCCTGACGGCAATCCCCGTTGTTGCCGGGGTCAGCACCTTTGGTGTCCTGCTGCTCTTGTGGATCATCCACTGGGCGAGCCAGGCCGGATCCGACAAAATCAGCGCGGCATTATCTTATCTATCGATCTCCAGACACTTTGAACCCCTGTTGAGAGGCATCTTCAACGCAGAGGATGTCGTCTATTACATCATCATGATCACAACCTTTGTCATCCTGAGTATCTGGCGACTTGACGCGGACCGGTTACACGATTGACTATCTCAACAGAGCGCTGCCTCAGTCGCGTAGATGAAGCTCACCAAAAAATCACGACGGCTATCACGACTTAACAGCCGGATTTTTTTCATCCTGCTGATCACCATCGCCGCGATATTGGCGTGGCTCAGCACGCAGTACAACTACCAGGCGGATTGGACCAGCAGTGGTCGACATACGCTCTCGGAAGCAAGCCAAACCTTATTGTCGCGCCTTGATGGCCCTGTGAACATCACGGCTTACGCTCGCGATGACAAACGGCTTCGAAAACGGATCACAAGGCTCATTGAGCGCTACCAACGCATTAAGCCAGACATCACCTTAAACTACATCAACCCCGACGTGGTCCCAGACAAGATTCGCGAGTTAGGAATCAGCGTGAATGGCGAACTCGTCATTCACTACGGGGACCGCTCTGAACACGTGCAATCCCACAGTGAAGACGACCTGACTAATGCATTGCACCGACTGGTCCGTGGCGAACAACGCTGGCTTGCTTTTATCGAGGGACACGGCGAGCGAAAGCCATTTGGTCATGCAAATCACGACCTAAGCGACTGGGTACGGCAACTGACCAAGCGCGGGTTGAAGGTGTATCCGCTTAAGCTCGCGACGATCGCGTCCATTTCGGACAACACAGCGGTGCTGGTGATCGCCGGTCCTGAAGTGGACCTGCTTCCCGGTGAAGTTGCCATGATTGTTGCTTACGTCGATGGGGGAGGTAACGTGTTATGGCTTGCAGATCCAGGCAGTACCCACGGCCTCACGCCGCTAGCTGAGCAACTTGGTGTCGCGTTCCAGCCAGGCACCATCGTCCACCCGACAACAGAGCTCTATGGTATCGAACACCCGACGATCATCTTAGTGACAACATACGGTCTTCATCCTGCGATCCAGGATTTTCCCTACCTCAGCGTGTTCCCAAAGACCGTTGGCATCGAACTCAATGCGCCCGATGGGTGGCACGGCGAAGCCCTCTTGATAACGGCCGAGCATGCCTGGTCTGAGATTGGGGAACTCAATGGAGAGATTACATTTAACGAAGGCAGCGATATTGAAGGGCCGCTGGTGATCGGCGTGGCACTGTCTCGTCCAGTGCCACATAGCGATGGTGAAAAAGAGCAGCGCCTCGTGATTATTGGCGATGGCGATTTTCTCTCCAACGCCTATCTCGGCAACATTGGAAATCTGGATCTTGGTCTCAAGCTCATGAACTGGTTAGCGGCCGCTGATGATCTTATTGACATACCGGCGCGGACAGCGCCAGACCTCACCCTTGAACTCTCTTACACAACCTCCGCCGTTATCGGTTTTACCTTCCTGCTCGTTCTACCACTCGTCTTACTCTTGTGCGGTTTCATTATCTGGTGGCGCCGAAACAGCCGTTAAGCGCCATGCGATCGCGCCTGCTCCTGAATCTTGGGCTCTTGTGCCTGGTGCTGGTGCTAGTTCTCATCGCCGTCTACCAACCGGGTAGGCCACCCCCTGCCGAGCCAGCCCGACTGACGAAGGCGAGCGAAGAGTCAATCCAACTAATCCGTATTATCCGCAAGCACCAAGATGATATCGTGCTGCGTAAAGAGGGTCATCAATGGTGGATGGAGGAACCGATCACTGCGCGCGCGGACGACTACCGCGCATCTTCTATCCTTGGCATCCTTGACGCGGAGAGCGAGGTGCGACTTGACGCCAATCAAACCGATCGCGCGCGTTTCAAGCTCGATGATCCGCGCATACAGCTGGCTCTAGGCGAGCTGATCTTTGCCTTCGGCAATGCCAATCCCTTAGGCCAGCAGCGCTATGTGCTGTTCAATGACACAATCTATTTAACAGACGATCGCATCTACCACCATTTGATTGCCGATGCGGCCAACTTTGTCAGTCTACAACTCTTACCAATCGATGCGCGCCTGACTGCAATTCAACTACCCATCCATCAGTTGCAGTGGCTTGATGGAACCTGGTCCGTAACGCCTGAGGCCCCTGACATCAGCATGGACGCCGTTCTGCAACTAGTCGATGCCTGGCGCATGGCCAAGGCACTGTTCGTGCGACGCTATCAGGAGGATACACAGCTGGGTCCTGTTCGTCTCACGACTGAACAAGGCCAAAGCTTCAATTTTGCTATCATGGCAACGTCACCGACGCTAATCTTGGCCCGGCCAGAACTCGGGATTCAATACCATTTTTCCGAAGCAGCAACAAAGGATCTACTCGCGTTGGACGATGCGCCATGACGGGGCGCATCTAGGTCTCCCCTTACCAGGTGCGGGCCTTACGCCCCATACCCTGCTATCTTTGCGTCACGATGCCTGAGCTCCCGGAAGTTGAGACTGCCCTACGGGGCATTCGCCCGTATGTCATCGGCGAGCCCGTGGCGCGGGTCGTGGTGCGGGATCCCCGTTTGCGCTGGCCGATTCCGAAAGCGCTAGGAGCAGAACTCCCAACCCAGACCATCGTTTGCATCAAACGGCGGGGCAAATACCTTTTGCTGTACGGCCAGACTGGCTGCGCGATTCTCCATCTCGGCATGTCCGGGAGCCTGCGCATCTTCCCGGCAGAGACAGCCCCCGAAAAACACGATCACGTGGACATCGTCTTCACGAATGGAACCCTGCTCCGGTTACGGGACCCCCGCCGTTTCGGCGCCTTATTATGGACCCGCGGTGATCCCCTCGCCCACCCGTTACTGGCAAACCTTGGCCCGGAACCCTGGGATCCGGCCTTCAATGGGGCCTACCTCCATCAGCGTGCGCGTCACCGGCGGCTCCCCGTGAAATCATTCGTCATGGACTCGCGCACGGTGGCCGGGGTGGGCAACATCTACGCCAACGAGGCGCTACACCTAGCCGGCATTCACCCGGCGCGCCGTGCAGGACGCATTGCCCACCGCCGTTACGATGCGCTGGTGGGAGCAATCCGCACTGTCCTCGATGCAGCCATCGCCCAAGGCGGTACGACACTCCGCGACTTCGTTGACAGTGCCGGGCGCGCTGGCTATTTCAAACAACGGCTTCGCGTTTACCATCGGGCGGGCAAGCCTTGTCCGAGCTGCCATGCACCGATACGCCAACGCTCCATCGGGCAGCGCACCACGTTTTTCTGTTCATCCTGCCAACACTGAGCAACCCGGATCTCGCCAAGGCCCTTATGACCCGGCCCGCTGCGTCCTCCAGGCCGCGATTTTGTTAGTGTGCGTAGGCAAAGACGGCAACACGCACGCCCATCCAGATCATGCAAACGAGCTGGGCCGCATAGAGGCCGAAGCGAACGGCCACGGCCACATTGCTGGGTTGAAGGGCAATGTGTGTGATCGTCTGACCCACGCGAGCCACCAACAGCACAAGAGCGAGCACGGCAAGTGTGTGACTATGCACGCCGGTTGCGATGATCGCTACGACCACCGCTGCATAGATGGGCAGATCCTCAATACAGTTGGCGTGGGCGCGCATGGCGCGGGCGTACCAGTCACTCCCTGGCGTTGCCTCCGCCGGAAAGTCCATGAGCGCTGCCCTTGCCCGAAAGGACCCGCCCCAGCGGTACACTCCGACGCTTGCCAGCACACTGATGACGGTCCAAGCCGCAAATCCGAGGAGCACCCAAACGGGTATGGTCATCACAAGCTCCTATCTCAATTAGGATCGCGTACGGTCAGCCACTCGCGCCGCAAATATGGCTAAACGATCCGCTCAAACCAACAGCCTGTATTGCCCGCTGCAGCCACCGCTGACTAGTGTGTTCGTTGCAAGGCTTGACGTGTCGCCGACAAGACGACGCCCTGGCCCTCGCCCCGCGGGTCGCTTGCGGCCGTGATCGCTCCGGTCTTCGCATCCCATAGGATGGCCTGCATGTTACCGTAGGGACGGTTAAGTTCCCGAAGTGTATGGCCGCGCCGCGCAAGGCCAATCTGATCGAACTCATCCAGCGCGCCGGGTTCAAATTGCACTTCGTCGGGCAAGTACTGGTGATGATAGCGGGGAAGACCCACCCAAGATATGGGTCCTTTGCCTGCGGCAAACTCAAGGGCTGCCAGCAGCACCATGGTGATGATACGTGAGCCACCGGGCGTGCCAAGGATGGCGATCCGGTCATTACGTTCGAGAAACGTGGGTGTCATACTGGACAAGGGCCTCTTGCCGGGGGCGATGGCATTCGCCTCCCCACCCACAAGGCCATAGGCATTGGGTGTCCCCGGGCGCGCCGAAAAATCATCCATCTCATCATTCAGCAGCACGCCTGTGCCCGACGGCATGAACGCAGAACCAAAAGGATAATTAATACTCAACGTGGCAGCGACCCGATTGCCTTCGAAGTCGATGATGGAAAAGTGCGTCGTCTGATGTCCCGAGCTGCGACGTGCTTCGACCTTGGACGATACGGCGCTCGGTGTGGCCTGATCCAGCTCGATGGTGGCGGCAAGCCCCTTGCCATAAGCAGGATCAGTAAGCCGTGCGACGGGGACCTCCACAAAATCGGGATCCCCTAAGGCGTTTGCCCGGTCGTGATACGCCCGGCGCATGGCTTCGATAATGACATGCTTTTGCGTCACGGGATCCATTGCATCGAGATCAAAACCACTGAGGATATTTAGCATCTCGACAAGCGCCACACCCCCCGAGGACGGCGGTGCGGCTGAGACCACACGCGTGCCCGCGTACTCTCCAATGACCGGAGCGCGTACCATCACGTCATAAGCGGCGAGGTCCGTCAGCGTCCAGATCCCACCGCCCGCCCGCACGCCAGCGACAAGACGTCTCGCGATCGGGCCGTGGTAGAATCCGGCCCGCCCAGCAACCGCGATCCGCTCCAGCGTCGTGGCAAGCGCCGGCTGCCTCACCATGTAGCCTATCGGTGGCACCTCACCAACGAGGAGAAAAACCTCGGTAGCTGCAGGGGAAGCCCGTAATGCGTCAAGGCGAAATGCAGCCATGCGCCGATACCGCTCGCTCACGGGAAAACCGGTGCGCGCATGCCGGATGGCCGGTGCCAGGCTCACCGCCAACGGCAGAGCGCCATAGTGTGTAGCAAGATAATCGAGCCCCGCCGCAACGCCCGGGATGCCCGCGGCCAGCGCGCCGTCCAAGGAAGCGCGCGGGATCAGCTCACCAGCCCCATCCAGGTACATATCCTGATGCGCCGCCGAAGGGGCGGTCTCGCGACCGTCCAGTAGGCTGTAGCGCTCATCGCGGGCGCGGAATAGTAACCAAAAACCCCCGCCCCCAAGCCCCGAACTGTAGGGTTCCACCACCGCCAGTGTCGCCGTCACCGCCACTGCGGCATCAAATGCATTGCCCCCCGCCTCCAGGATCTCGAGCCCTGCCCGCACTGCAAGGGGATGGGCGGCCGCAATAGCCGCCTGTGGCGGGCGCTCAGCGCAACCGCCCAGGATCCCGAAAGCGAGTACCAAAAAAGCAAGCCCCCGCACTTTAGATACGATCGGCACAGGCTCCCCATCCACTGAAGTGCCTACCCCGCGCGCCAACTGCAATCGGCAGCCACAACTTTGAACCGATGATGATGCGAGAAAAAAGGCCCTTGTTTAGACCTTTATTGTGAACCCACCGAAACGCGGAGCCTCTAGACACGGGTAACCCCGTGCACGCTAGCGCAGGCGTTTGTTGAGCTCCTCGCGCACGCGCTCGTCGACAAACTCACTGACGTCCCCCCCCAAAGCGGCGATCTCGCGAATCAAGCTGGACGAGATAAAGGTATATTGCTCGGCCGGCGTGAGAAAGACCGTTTCTACCTCCGGCATCAGCTTGCGATTCATGCCAGCCATTTGAAATTCGTACTCGAAGTCCGATACCGCACGCAATCCACGCACGATCACCTTGGCGCCTCGGGCCTTGGCGAAATGCGCGAGCAAACCGTCGAAACGACACACCTCAACGTTGCTCATCGACGCCAGCACGGCTTGGGCCAAGGCGACGCGCTCGTCCACCATAAACGCCATTTCCTTGTCGGTACCCGCCGCCACCGCGACAATGACATGGTCAAACAGCTGGGCCGCACGCACGATGATATCGGTGTGTCCATGTGTAATGGGATCAAAGGTGCCGGGATAGATTGCCGTGTTTTTCATTACTTTGATTACCGCTCCAGTGATTCGCCCCGTTCCTCGAAAAGCCGAAATTGCACACTGCCTGCCGCGCCTTTCTTCTTAAGCACCCAGCTTTTTGGCACCGGCGACACGCCCTGGGTCTGATCCGATTCAATGTAGATGCACGCGCGTGGACCCAACCAGTGCCGATCGTGAAGGAGCTGCGTCACGCGTGCTAGTATCTTGCCCGCAAACGGTGGATCGAGAAACACCACATCAAAAGCATTCTGCGCCCCATGCAACCACTCCAGTGCGTCGGCCTGGACAAGCTCCACTGTGTCGGCCGCAAGCCGTGTGACTTGTTCAACGAGCCCTTGGTATGTGCGCTCATCGTGCTCAATCATAATGACCTTGGCGGCACCGCGCGAGGCAGCTTCAAATCCGAGTGCCCCGCTCCCCGCAAAAAGATCAAGGCAACGCGCCCCCTCGATCACTGGTTGTAACCAATTAAATAGCGTTTCCCGAACGCGATCGGGAGTCGGCCGCAAGCCGTTGATAGGAGGGACGGAAATGCGCCGGCCGCGCCATTGTCCCCCAATGATTCGCACCTTCCCGGGCAAACGGCGTGGCTTTTGCGTCACGTGATCCCCTAAACCAAGGTCTGGCTTTGCCGGGGGATCCCCCGTCTAGGGAGCCGGATCGACGACGGCCGTTGCTGGCTCGCCGCCGACGCGTACCGTGATCATCCGATCCGGTGACAGATGCTTCCTGAACGCCTCGCGTATATCCGCTTGCGTCACCGCTTCAACCCGCCCATTGAAAGTATCCAAATAATCAAGCGGCAAGCCATAGAATCCGATCATCGCAAGGTATCCCACTATCTTACGGTTGCTGTCGATGCGTAAGGGAAACCCGCCGGTAATATTCTGTTTCGATGCCCTAAGCTCCTCGGCGGTGGGACCCTCTGCGACGTACTCGGCGAGATTCGCTTGGAGTAATGCGAGGGCTTCGTCAGCCTGGTCATTACGCGTCTGAAGCCCAGCGGTGAAAGGCCCGCGCCTGCGCATGGGCAAGAAATAACTTGAAACGCTATAGGACAAACCCCGCTTTTCCCGGATCTCTTCGGACAGACGGGACACTAAGCCGCCGCCGCCTAATGCGTGGTTGCCTACGTATAGCGTGATCACGTCCGGATCGCTGCGGGCAACGCCCGCTTGTCCCACAAGGATATGGGTCTGGGCCGACGGGTGGGCAACACGCACCTCCTTGGGACCGGTCAAGGCAGGCACCGGGGGTAGCGCCGCGGCCCGCCCCCCTTCAGGAAGCCCCGCGAGGGCGGCCTCAGCCAGCGCCTTGGCCTCTCGGCTGCTGAGATCACCGACGATGGCCACCACCGCATTGCGGGCTGTGTAGTAACGGGCGTAAAAGGCACTGACATCGTCCCGCGACAGCGCCTGCACACTCTCCGCCGTGCCCTCTGAGGGGTGGGCATAGGGGTGTTCCCCATACACCGCTCGGTAAAAGGCATCTTGCGCAAGGTCACTTGGAGACTGTTGTTTATAACGAAGTGCGACAAGTAATCGACTTCGCTCCCGATCGAGCACATCGGCCGGAAAATCCGGGCGGCTCAGCACCCGTGACAGGTTCGCCACCGCCGGCTCAAGCTTTTCGGGATCCGTCAGACTCCTTAAGCTCACCCAGGCCATATCCCTAAGGGCCCCGGCCTCGAAAATCGCGCCGTTGGCCTCAAAGTTATCACTGATTTCATCGGCGGAAAGGCCGTCCGCGCCTTCTGCAAGCAATCCATTGGTGAGCACCGCGACACCGGCATGGCCCCCATCCCGGGCACTCCCCCCATCGAAGATCACGCGAACATCTACCATCGGCAGTTCATGGGCCTCGACAAAATAGACTTGCGCCCCATTGGCTGTCTGCCAGTGTTGAATGTCCGGCGTCCCATGAGCTAAGGGCGCAACTAGCCCCAACACAAGCAACAGGCTATTGCGCATGGCCAGCTCTTTCGGCGGATCCTGCGCGCGCAACGCCCTCAAGCGGTTGCGGGTCCAGCTCGGCAACAGTGAGGCGCTCGTCCGTCAAATATTTCCGCGCAACCGTCTGTACCTGCTCGGCGGTTACGGCCGAGATCCGCTCGACGTATTCATCCATCACGGGCCAGCCGAGCCCCACGGACTCCAGAATGCCGATTTGCATGGCCTGGAAGAAGATGGAGTCCCGATCGTAGACGTTCCCTGCAACCACTTGAGCCTTCACACGTGCGAGTTCGCTTGCCGCCACCGGATTCGTCTGAAGGTCAGTGATCTCATCGCGCAATACCCTTTCAAGATCATCTACCGAATGTCCCTCAGCTGGCGTGCCCGCTATGACAACCACACTCTCCATGCGCGCGTACAGATTGTAGTGCAGCCCAACACTCGCGGCGATTTGCTTGTCCCGGACAAGCCGCCGGCTGAACCGCGCACTGTTACCCCCGTCGAGGATCCCGGCAAGCACTTCAAGCGCGTAGGGCTCCCAGTCGGCGAACCGCTCCGGCTGATCCAGGGCCATCTTCAGCACCGGCGCCTTGTAGGCCATCAACAGGTAGGGCACCGTCGCGGGAACCTTCACAGTCATGCGTTTCATACCGTCCTGCGCGACCTCCGGCCGGAGCACGGGCAGCACCGGCTTGCCCGGCGGCAGTGGACCGAAGTATTTGTCTGCAAGCTCCCGCACCGCTTTCGCGTCGACATCACCCACCACAACTACTATCGCATTATTGGGGGCATACCAAGCCTCGTACCAGGCGCGAAGATCCTCCACCGTTAAGGCCTCAAGATCCGCCATCCAGCCAATCGTCGGGTGGCGGTAGGAACTGGTCTGGAACGCAACTGACATCGCCCGTTCGTGGGTTAGTGCCGTCGGCTTATCCTCCGTACGAAGACGCCGCTCCTCCATCACGACCCGGATCTCCTTGGCAAACGCTTCCACGGTGAGCACAAGGTGACGCATCCGATCGGCCTCCAACTCAAAACTAATGCGCAACCGGGATCGCTCGAGTTGTTGGAAATAGGCCGTGTAGTCTGCACTCGTGAAGGCATTCTCCCGCCCGCCGTTGGCAGCGATGATGCGCGAGAACTCTCCAGGGGGATGCGTGTCCGTGCCTTTGAACATCATGTGCTCGAGGGCGTGGGAAATCCCGGTAATGCCATCGTGTTCATAACTTGCACCCACCTTGTACCAAACCTGAGACACGACAACGGGTGCACGGTGCTCCTCCTTGACCATGAGCTTCAGCCCATTGTCAAGAACGTACTCGTGAACCTGTTCTGCTTGCAAACAGAGCGGCATAAGCCCAAGACAATAAACAGCGCATTGGATCAGTTTCACCGGCATGCATAACCTCGTTAGGTTCAAGTTCAAATTAGCGTTCGATCGGGCTTGGTAGTTCGTGGCAGGAAGATGGTAGGATACCGGAACTTAAGCGTAAGGCCTACGTACCATCTATGTTCGGATTAAAGACGGACGCATCTTTCCCCCGTGCGGCCACGGACCGGCCGAGCCTACGCAATCCGTTCATTCAGGGCCTTCGCCGCACACGCGAAGGGATCCTCAGCGGCGTAGCCGATCGCCTGCTTGGCAGATGCGCCATCAATGACGAATTACTCGAAGACCTTGAAGCCCGATTGCTGACAGCCGACCTCGGGGTCGAGGCCACTAACGATATCATCTCGCAGCTGAAAACGCGCCTGGCCCGCAAGCAGCTCGCCGACCATAACGCGCTTTACGGGGCACTCCGGGAGGAGATGCTTGCCAACCTTTTGCCCGTCAGCCGCCCCTTAGTTCTGCCAAACGATCAAGCACGCCCCTTTGTATTACTCGTGCTCGGCACAAACGGCGCGGGAAAAACGACCACTATCGGCAAACTCGCACAACGATTTCATGAGGAAGGGCGACGTGTCCTGCTGGCGGCTGGCGACACACATCGCGCAGCCGCAATCGAGCAACTTCAGGCATGGGGGGCACGTCACCATCTCCCGGTCATTGCCCAGCACAAGGGCGCTGATGCCGCTGCTGTCATCTTTGACGCTCTGCAAGCGGCAAAAGCGCAGCATTGTGATGTACTCATCGCCGACACGGCTGGGCGCCTTCATACGCAAGGCGACCTGATGAAAGAACTGACGAAGATCTATCAGGTCGTCACTCAGCCAAAACTCGGGTTACCCTGCGAGGCCATGCTGGTCATCGACGCAAGCACCGGGCAAAACGCCTTGACCCAAGCGAGGGCCTTTCAGGCAGCCCTGCCGGTTTCCGGGATCACGCTAACGAAGCTCGATGGCACAGCCAAAGGTGGAATCATCTTTGCGATCGCCAAAACACTCAAGATCCCAATACGTTTCGTTGGCGTTGGCGAGCAGCAAGACGATCTCCGGGTATTTGATGCTCAGGCCTTCGTAGAAGCCTTGTTAGCCGGAGGGCGGTGATCCCCGACTCCGGCCCAGGATGATCCGCTGCACCCGCGTCAGCATGCAATATCCCGGCAGGCAGCAGGCGTTAAAACAAGTCAGCCTGCACGTCGCCCATGGGGAAATGGCGTTTGTGACCGGACACTCAGGCGCTGGCAAGAGCACGCTGTTGAGGCTGGTTGCATTGATCGAACGTCAGAGTCGCGGCCAAATCATCATCAATGGACAAAACCTCGAGCGCATTAAAGGCGCTCGGATTCAACTATTCCGTCGCCAGATTGGATCGATTTTCCAGGACTACCGCCTGCTCCACGATCGGACCGTGTTCGACAATGTCGCTTTACCCCTCGCCATTGTTGGATATAGTCCTCAGGAGATCGGCCGACGGGTGCGCGCGGCATTGGATAAGGTGGCCCTATTACACAAGGCAAGGGCCTATCCCATCACGCTTTCCGGTGGCGAACAGCAACGCGTTGGCATCGCACGCGCCGTGGTTAACCGGCCGCCTTTGTTGCTAGCAGATGAGCCAACGGGCAACCTTGACCCGGACCTGTCCTGGGACATCATGAAGCTATTCACACAATTCAACCAAGTCGGCTTAACCGTATTGATCGCCACACACGATCTCAGTCTGATCAGGCGGATGAATTACCGCATTATCACCTTAAGAGAAGGCCGTCTGGTAACAGACAATCGAGAAGTTGTCCATTGATGCGCCCGCAAGGCGCAACAGCGCGCACGTACCAACCAACACCTACGCTCACAAAGCGACTAAGTGCATGGAGGTTACATCACTTTCAGGTTTGTATGCAGAGCTTGGGTCAGCTCGTTCGCTCTCCCTTCGCCAGCTTGATGACTGCGGCCGTTATCGGCATCTCACTGGCCCTGCCAACGGGAATGTTTTTGTTGCTCGAGAATGCACAACGCATAAGCCTCGGATTGGACGGCGCCATTCAGTTAGTGCTTTTCCTGAAGCTAAGTGTCGACGATAAAGACGCCGAAGCCCTTGCGCAGCAGTTCCGGGCCGATCCTGACATTGGGAAGGTCACGCTCATCAAGCGCGAGGAAGCGCTCGCAGAATACCGAGAGCTGTCCGGTTTTGGCGATGCATTGCAAGCCTTGGACGAGAATCCCCTGCCCGCTGTGCTCATGGTTGCACCGGCGACGCGTTTCACGAATGCAGACGCTACCGAAGCGCTCCTCACGCGCCTCGCTAAGCTGCCCCAAGTTGACATCGCTGAGTTCGATCTGGAATGGGTGAGGCGTCTCCAAGCCATCATTGCCTTGGTCAAACGCGCCGTGCAGCTCCTGGCAGCGGTTTTGGGGCTAGCCGTTTTGCTCATCGTGGGCAACACCATTCGCCTCGCGATCCACAACCGTCGTAATGAGATCGAGATCGCGAAACTGTTTGGCGCTACCAACGCCTTTATTCGCCGGCCATTCCTTTACACCGGCCTGTGGTATGGATTAAGTGGTAGTTTGATCGCTTGGGCCGTAGTAGGCGTCTCGTTCTGGCTTTTAGCCGCGCCCGCCCGTGAGCTGGCCGGACTCTACCATAGTGATTTTGAACTCTTGGCCTTGTCAGGAGGTTGGATCCTGGCCTTGCTGGCGAGTGGCGCGCTCTTGGGCCTGGGTGGCGCGTGGGTCGCAGTGACCCGTCACCTTCAGGTCATCGAGCCCCGCTGAGTCGGCCCTAGGCGCCTGTTTTGGTGGAACTTTTCTGATTATTAGCACTCTTACTAACTGAGTGCTAAAATATTTTAGTCGATCCATTATTGGGGGTAATCTTCGAATGAACCATGCGATGATCGCGCAACTGGCCGTTCCGACGGGATCGTCGGACGCCTATATTCAGGCGATCAACCGCATCCCGAAGTTAAGCGCCGACGAAGAGAAGGCGCTCGCGGAGCGTTTTCGCCAAGAGAACGACCTCGACGCGGCGCGGGCGCTCGTGATGTCGAACGTGCGCTACGTCGTCCAGATCGCACGAGGTTATCGTGGCTATGGCCTGCCCCTTGGCGATCTGATCCAAGAAGGCAACATCGGCCTGATGAAGGCTGTGAAACGCTTCGACCCGTCCATCGGTGTTCGGCTCATCTCCTTCGCCGTGCACTGGATCCGGGCAGAGATCCATGAATTTGTTTTGCGCAACTGGCGCATCGTCAAGGTGGCCACCACCAAGGCCCAGCGCAAACTGTTCTTTAACCTCCGGGGCGCCAAAAAGCGCCTGGGCTGGCTCAACACTGAAGAGGTCAATGACGTTGCGGCCGAACTTGGGGTGAGCCCACGGGATGTCATGCAGATGGAAGAGCGCCTGAGCGCCTTTGATCCCACCTTTGATGGCTCCCCGATGATCGATGAGGATGATGCAGCGATTGCGCCAGCCGGCTATCTTGAGGACCTGCGCTACGAGCCGGAAAGCCAGGTAGAGACGAAAGAGCTTGAGGGAAAAAATCACGAGTTACTGCAAGAGGCCTTGGGGTCGCTGGACAAACGCAGCCAAGACATTATTGCCAAACGGTGGCTCGATGAAGACAAGGTAACGCTGCAAGAGCTCGCGAAGCAGTATAAGGTGTCAGCGGAGCGGATCAGGCAGTTGGAAGCGAATGCGATGAAACGTCTCAAGCTCGCGATGCAGGTAACCGCTTAACGCCAAGCCGCGGCCTGCGGTTCTGCACCCGTGGGCAGCGTTAAAAAAACGGCCACCCAACTCGGTGGCCGTTTTTGTACCCGATACAACAATCGCGCGCGCACCGCCGGGGCTTCTAGATAAACTCGCGAAGTTTCAGACGCGACAGGCCCCTACGACAGAAGCATCGTCATCATGGCCGGCACATAATGATCCACGAGCAAGAACGTGAAAAGCCCGATGAGATACAAAATGGAATAGGAAAATGTCTTCAGGGCGAGCCGCTCATCATGATCCCACTGCATCCGAAGCGCATACGAGAGGAACCCCACACCGAGCAACAGCGCCCCGATTAAATAGAGAGGGCCGCTCATATAGGTGATAAACGGCAGGAGGCTTACAACAAACAGAATGACTGTGTAGAGCATTATTTGTAACCGCGTAAACGCAACACCGTGGGTCACCGGCAACATCGGGATACCCACATCGGCATACTCAGCACGCCTGTAGATTGCGAGCGCCCAAAAATGCGGCGGCGTCCAGGCAAAGATGATCAAGAACAGGAGCAACGCATTGGGATCCACCGCACCTGTAACGGCCGTCCAACCAAGCACCGGCGGCGCAGCCCCCGCCGCTCCGCCAATGACAATATTCTGTGGCGTCGCGCGTTTTAGATACCACGAATAGACAAATGCATACCCAATCAGTGACACAAGCGTGAGCACGGCCGTCAGGGCATTTACAAAGACAACAAGGATCACCATGGATACCGCGCCCAAAAGAAACGCAAACAAAATAGCGCTCGCGGTACTGACCTGGCCCCTTGGCAAGGGACGGTGTTTGGTACGCCCCATCTGCGCATCAACCTTCTGATCAACGATGTGGTTGACGGCGGCAGCAGAGGCAGCCGCTAGGCCAATACCTAAGGTTGCAAAGATCACCACCGACAACGACGGGAGCCCGGGTGCCAGAAACATACCGACGATTGCCGTGAACACGATCGCAGACACAATCCTCAGCTTGCAGAGTGCCAGGTATTCCCGCCAGCGCACCAGCTTGCCTGATGTCAGAGTGTAAGGATTCAATTACCCCCTCAGGTCTTCGGATAGGGTTTAACCAAGTGCAACAAGGTCGCTAGTGTAAGCAACAAGAGCGCGGCGACGCCATTGTGGGCGACGGCAACCGGTAACGGCAAAGCCAACACCACATTGGCGATACCTAGGGCGACCTGCAAGGCCAAGATAGCAAAGAGCGTCGCCCCCAAGCGCGCCAGCCCCCTATTCTCTTGAAACACGGCCCAGAACGCCAGCGCGCCCACCACGCACACGGTAAGCGCCGCGCCCAATCGATGCATCATCTGGACGGTAACCAACGCATCCAATGAGAGCACGCCCGGGATATCGCCTCCTTCTACCGCCCGCCACGGGGTGAACGCCTCGCTGAACGCCATGGGCGGCCACCAGTGGCCCCGACAAGTGGGAAAATCAGGACAGACTAGCGCCGCATAGTTGGCACTCGTCCAGCCGCCCAAGGCAAGCTGCAGCAAGGTGACGACGAGCCCAACCGCTACCCAAGGAACGATCTTCCCGGCCTGTGCCGCGTCTGCCGTCGAATGTTCTACGAAGAGTTGGCCTTGTCTCAGCACCACCCACCACAACAACACCAAGATCGCCACGCCACCCAAGAGGTGCGCCACCACCACCAGGGGCTGAAGCAACAAGGTCACAGTCCACATGCCCAACAGGGCCTGAACGATGACGACGGCCACGGCAAAGATTGGAATCGCGAACTGCTGCCTGGGGTCTTGCCGGTCGCGCCACGCAATCACCGCGAGTAACGCAATCAAAAGGCCCAAGAGCCCGGCAGCATAGCGATGGATCATCTCAATCCACGCCTTGCCATGCTCGAGCGGTCGCTCGGGATATATCAGCGCGGCCGCTTCAGCGCCACCCTCGCCCTGCGGCACGATGATCTCACCGTAACAGCCAGGCCAATCCGGGCAGCTGAGTCCCGCCCCCGCAAGCCGCACCGTGGCACCGAGCACCACAACACCATAGGCCAGGACAGTAGCCACGAGGGCCAAGCGAAGAAATACGCCGGCGCCCATCATCGGTTAACCCACCCTTGAAGCACGCAATAGTCTTTTCAAGTCCTTTAATAGGCCACTTGGGTCGGCCTCCGGCGTATAGCGCATCATGAGATTCCCCAAGGGATCCACAATCGCGAGTCCACCATCGTAAATGCCCTCACCCCCATCGGACGACGCAAACTGCCGACGAAAGGCGTGCAACGCCTCGGGCCCCCCGGTGATGATGAGAAGGCCGGGGTATTTCATCAGGACCGTCCGCAACGCCGGAGTGGGATCCGGGCTTTGGGTAATATAGACGCGCTGCACCCGTGCCATATTCTTCCCCATTGCGAGTCGTACCTGGCGCATGGCATAGAGCGCGGCCTCACAATCTGCTTCACAGGTCGCCTCACCCACATAGACCAAGTTCCACTTGCCGAGGAACCGATCAAGGCCTATCGAGTTGCCCTCGAGATCGACCAGGGCCGCATCCTTGAGCGATAGGGGCGGTATCACGAGATCCCCATGATTGACCCTGCCCGCAGGCCGCCACTCGCCCGGCCCCATGACCAAGACCCAGGCAATGACGAGTGGTGCTGCGACCAGGGCAACGATCAGAATCAGGGTGGTCCGTGGTCCCACGATGGCCTTAGTCTTTCTCGAGTCCATCCTGTGTTATCTCAGGGCGTGGGCCTTGCCCGTTTTAAGTTTACGAACACGTAAATCAAAAACAGCGTAACGGCGAGCGCAAACCATTGGAATGCGTATCCCAAGTGGCGTGCTTCCCCTGTGCCGGGCACACGCCATTCGCGCAGAAATCCATCCGCCATGGCGGGGTCAAGACGCACCACATAGGGCAACAGATCGCGCCCCATCTGGTCGGAAAGCCAGACTCGATCGATCAACGGCGCCCGGTAGGTTCCCGGGGCTAAGGCCTCCAGCATAGGCTCACCGAGGACAAGGCCTATCTCCGGTGGGGGTTTCGCGACACCACGGAGCGTTACAACGCCATTTGGCACCAGCACTTCGGGGACTACCCGCCGATCAGGTCCTGCTGCGACCCAGCCCCGGTTGACGAGTACCCAAGCATCCTCGCCCTCAAATCGAAAAGGAGTGAAGACAAAATACCCTGCGGTCCCAGCTACCACCTGATTATCGAGTAGGATTTGAAACGCGCCGTCGTAGGATCCGGTTGCTTCCACTCTCCGCCAGGCCATCGCCTCCTCACGCGTCCTGGGCCCCTGGGCACGATTGAGCACAACGGGCGACAGAGCGGCGCGCTCCGCGTACAGCGCTCCGAGGGATCTTTTCTGGGCTGCCCGATCCAGCTGCCAAAACCCAAGCCAGCAGAGCAGCGCCACCAGCGCAAAGGTGGCGAGACTTGCCCACCAAAGCGGTCGAAATTGAAGGTTCCGAACGCGCATCTCACGATAAACCGTTCAAAACTTCCTCTCGAACCCGAACTGAGGCTAAACGCATGGGAAGCGCACGCAATGGCCCTGTTTGTCCTTTAGGCCCCATAGCAAGGGGAGGTATACTCAGGCGTCATTTTCCTTGTCGCGATTGCCCAATGCTCACCACCTGGATCGTTAAGGGGTTCATTGTCCTCGTTCTGCTGGTCATCATCACCAGCCTGACCGTTGCGATGATCGCGCTAGTTCGCGACAAGGGTCAATCAAACAAAACCTTAAAGGCCCTCACCGTGCGCATCTCGTTGTCCATTGCGCTTTTCATCTTCGTGATGATCGCCATCGCACTGGGCCTTATCACACCACACGGCATGTAACTTGCCTATACGTAAAAAGGCGCTGCCTCGGCAGCGCCTTTTCGCCGTCGATCTGCGCATCCGCTACAACACATAAACAAACATAAAGAGGCAGATCCAGACCACATCAACAAAGTGCCAGTACCATGCGACGGCCTCAAACGCAAAGTGATGGGTCGGCGTGAAGTGTCCCTTGATGGAACGGATCAGGATCACGGTCAACATGATGGCGCCGATGGTGACATGGGCGCCGTGGAACCCGGTTAACATAAAAAACGTCGTGCCGTAGATGCCGGACGAGACCTTCAAATCCATTGCAGTGTAGCCGTGCCAATATTCATAGGCCTGGAAACCTAGAAACGTGAAGCCCAGGGCAATCGTCAAGATGAGGCCGGTGATGAGTTGTCTACGGTTCCCCATCTTCAATCCCCAATGGGCCCAGGTGACGGTTGCGCCACTGGAAAGCAGGATCGCGGTGTTGATGGCCGGGATCCACACGGGGGCCATTGCTTCTTTGGCCACCGTGAAGTGTGTCGGATCCGGCAGCTGTAAGAGCGGCCAGGCCGCCTGAAACTTCGGCCACAAGAGCTCATGGGTCGAAAACCCCGAGCCTTCACCGGCCAGCCAAGGGACTGAGTAGACCCGGGCGTAGAACAGCGCGCCGAAGAAGGCGCCAAAAAACATGACCTCGGTGAAGATGAACCACGCCATCCCCCAACGGAAGGAGACGTCGACCTGGCGGTTATAAATGCCGCCTTCGCTCTCCCCAATCACCGCGCCGAACCAACCAAACATCATGAAGATCACGATCGAAACCCCGATCCCCATGACAAAGCTCCCAACCCCTGATCCATTCAGCAACATGGCAAAGCCACCGAATGTAGCGAAAAGCCCAACCGCGCCCACGATTGGCCAGTGGCTCGGTTCAGGCAGATAGTACCCGGCGTGTGCTTCTGACATCGCTACCCCTCTCTCAACTTGTTTGTTTTTCCCCTACACCGGACCCGGTGGGCCTGCGCGAGCGACGGCCTTCTCTGGCACTTCAAAAAACGTATAGGACAACGTCATGGTGGTGACCTCGCTCGGCAGGTCTGGATCCACTACGAAACGAACCAACATGCGCTTCGTTTCGCCCGGCGCCAGCATCTGCTGGGTGAAGCAGAAACACTCGGTCTTATTAAAGTAGAGCGACGCCACCCCCGGTGCCACGCTCGGTACTGCCTGTCCGATGATCGTGCGCGGGGTGCGGTTCGTGGCGACATAGGCCGCCTCTCCCATCGCGCCCGGATGGATACGCACTTTTTTGACCTCGGGTCTGAAGTCCCAGGACAGGGTGCTGTTCACATTCGCAACGAACTCGACGGTCACCCAGCGCGCCTCGTCCACTTCCGTTGTCAAGGCCTCCGCCAGCGCAATGCGCCCCGTCTTACCGTTCAAACCGGTAATATCGCAAAAGACGTTATAGAGCGGCACCAAGGCAAAACCAAATCCAAACATGCCGACGGCAATAAACAATAAACGCCGAGCAAGGCGTCTATTGGCTACTTGAACTTCTGGGTTCTGCATCGCTATCCATTCATCAGAATAAAGCCAACATAGACGGCCAGCGCAAGTAACGCGAGCACGACAGCAATCCGCACATTGGCGGTGCGCAATCGTTGACTTTTTTCAAGATCACCCATGGCCCTCATTACCTCTACGGACCCCCTCAACTGCCGCCTTGATGAAGCCAGACTACTTCACCTCTGGCGCTGTGGTAAATGTATGGTAAGGCGGTGGCGATGCGAGGGTCCACTCCAACCCCTTGGCCCCTTCCCAGACATTTTCGCTCGCCTGGACGCCACCGCGTATCGTCTTAAAGATGATATAGAGAAACAGCAGCTGGGTCAGACCAAAGGCGAATCCGCCGATGCTGGAGATCTGGTTAAACTCGGTGAACTGAACCGAATAGTCAGGTATCCGCCGCGGCATCCCCGCCAGCCCGAGGAAATGCTGCGGGAAGAACAGGACATTTACGGAGACGACCGACAACCAGAAATGCCATTTGCCCAACGTCTCGTCATACATATGCCCGGTCCATTTCGGCAACCAGAAATACACCGCCGCCATGATGGCGAATAACGAGCCGGTCACCAACACATAATGGAAATGGGCCACCACAAAGTAGGTATCGTGATATTGGAAATCAGCGGGCACCATCGCCAACATCAGCCCGGAAAACCCTCCAATCGTAAACAAAATAATAAAGGAGACCGCAAATAGCATGGGGGTCTCGAAGGTCATCGCCCCCTTCCACATGGTCGTTACCCAGTTGAAGACCTTCACCCCCGTGGGAACTGCGATCAGCATCGTCGTGTACATGAAGAACAGCTGGCCACCCAGCGGCATACCCACCGTAAACATATGGTGTGCCCAAACAACGAACGAGAGAAAGGCGATGGATGCCGTCGCATAGACCATGGACTCGTAACCGAACAACGGCTTGCGGGCAAACGTCGGCACGATCTGCGAGATGATTCCAAAGGCCGGCAGGATCAAAATGTAGACCTCGGGGTGCCCAAAGAACCAGAAGATGTGCTGGAACATCACCGGGTCACCGCCGCCTGCGGCCGAGAAAAAGGCCGCATCGAAGTACTTATCCATCAAGAGCATCGTTACCGCACCGGCCAGCACCGGCATCGCGGCAAGCAGCAGGAAGGCCGTGATCAGCCAGGTCCAGACAAACAGCGGCATCTTCATAAACGTCATCCCCGGCGCGCGCATATTGAAAATGGTGGCAATGATATTGATGGCGCCCAGGACGGACGACATTCCCAGCAGGTGAATCGCAAAGATCAGAAAGGGGAAGCCGACACCATATTGCAGGATCAAGGGGGCATAGAGGGTCCAGCCGGCATTCGGCGCGCCTCCGGGCATCAAAAAGGGCGACAACAAAAACGTGAAGGCGAACGGTAGGATCCAGAAGCTCCAGTTATTGAGACGCGGTAGGGCCATGTCTGGTGCGCCGATCATCATGGGCACCATCCAGTTCGCGAGCCCCACAAAAGCCGGCATGATGACCCCGAAGATCATGATGAGCGCGTGCATGGTGGTCATGGAATTGAAAAAGAGCGGGTCCACAAACTGAAGTCCCGGCTGGAACAGCTCCAGGCGGATGACCATGGCCATGGAGCCGCCGACAAAGAACATCAGCAAAGCGAAAAACAGGTAAAGCGTACCGATGTCTTTGTGGTTGGTGGTAAAGAGCCAACGGGTAATGCCGCTGGGATGGTGTTCGTGATGTGCCTCGTGGACCACTGCTGCACTCATTTAATTTTCCTCCGCGTCCTTAATACGCTAGGGCCTCATTTCAACGTGCCGCTTTCACCTCTGAGGGCTGCACGACATCGCCCGTGTCGTTGCCCCAGGCGTTACGCTCATAGGTAATCACGGCAGCGAGATCAACGTCACTCAATTGCGCGCCAAAGGCCGCCATGGCGGTCCCCGCCTTACCGTTCAATACGATGTTGATGTGATCTTTAATGGGGCCCGTGGCAATGGGGCTACCTTTAAGGGCTGCAAACACACCCGGGATCCCCTCGCCATTGGCTTGGTGGCAGGCAACGCAATTCGTGCCATAGACCGCCTCGCCTTTGCCCATGAGGTCGGCCTTACTCCAAGTCTTACTCGCCCCCGCACTCTCCGCGGCCTGGGCCGCCTTCATCTCGGCAACCCATTGCTTGTATTCTGACTCTTCCTTGGCCACCAGCACAATGGGCATGTACGCATGCCCCTTGCCGCAGAGCTCCGCACACTGCCCGCGGTAGGTGCCCGGTTCCTCAATGAGCGCCCAGGTTTCATTGATGAAGCCCGGGATGGCATCCTTCTTGTAGCCCAGGGCGGGTACCCACCAGGCGTGGATGACGTCAGCGGCGGTCATCAAAAAACGGATCTTTCGGTTGACCGGAACGACAACCGGCTTGTCAACGTCCCTGAGATAGTGCGGGACGTCCCAGGGGTCGATCCCGGAATCGAGTGGGGCCGCTTCCCTGCTGGATTGCGCCAGGTTACTAAAGAAACTGATGTCTTCGTTCAAATACTCATATTGCCACTTCCACTGATAACCCGTGACCTTGATAAGAACATCGGCATCCCCCGTCTGCTCCATCGCGATCAAGGTCTTCGTCGCCGGATAGGCCATGGCCACGAGGATTAAGGCAGGAATCACCGTCCAGACAATCTCGATGGTGGTGTTGTGATGAAACTGGACGGCATCGGCGCCTTTGGCTTTACGATGATGAAGGATCGACCAGAACATCGCGCCGAAAACGACAATGCCAATAACCACACAGATCCACAGGACCAGCATGTGCAGGTCATAGACAATGTGGCTAAGTGGCGTCACGCCCTTGGTCATGTTGAGCCCATATTCTGCCTTGACCTCGTGCGCCAAAATCAGAAAGAGCAGTGGCACGATTACCAAAAGCCAACGTTTTACGTTATTGAGAGACATGCCGAGTTCCTCAGCTTGGGCAGTTGATCCTCATTATTCTCGTTCGACTACGATGATTCGGTTTTCTTAGTTCGGCTTCAATGCCTTGGCGAGCGCTCTCGCCAGCCCCCGCCGTTCTTGTTCATTAAGGAACGCCCCCACCTCAACTTCCCTCCCATGGGAACGAATCAGCAATCGGGTTGGATACCAACTTGTGCGTGAACCCTGTAGTACAACCTGTACCCAGCCTCGCTGAAACTCATGCCGCTCGGCCGGGCGTCGGCGCCCCTTTTCGACAGCCACGCGTTGCTCGTCAATAGAGATGACTTCGCGCATCTCCCCGCGCCAGGCACAGACATAAAGCGCTGCACCTAACGCTAACATCTCCAGACCCGAAAAGGGCAGGACCATCCACAGGCCCGTCGCATAAAACGCCAGCGCAATCGTCATCGAGAAGGCCACAATGCCCACATAAAAGAGCACAAGCCCTCGCCAGGACAGAGACTGATTGGGCCGAATTATGAAGGAAAAACTCGACCTACCTAGATCGCCCACGCTTGAAACCAAACGCGCGGCCTCCTTTATTTTAATGCGCGCGCCGGGTGATATTACGCACACAAAAACAGCTCGCGATACTAACCCACTCGAGAGTTAATATGCAACAAAGGCACACGATGTTGCAAGGGTTCTGCCGCGGGGGCGGCAGAACCCCGTGACAACGCTAAAACACCAATGATCCCCTAATCAACATAGCCGCTCGGCCGCCTCACGTAAGCGCGTTGCGAGGGCTGACACATCCAAGGATTCGATCCATGGGAGTTGCCCTAACAAAGGGGCCGGAAGCCTGCGGCGTAGCGTTTCCACCGTCTCACTCGATCGTTCATAGGCGGGATCCAGTTGATTCGCAATCCACCCGGCCAGCACCACGCCGTCGGCAGCAATCGTCTCCGCCGTCATTAAGGCGTGGCTGATACACCCGAGCCGGAGACCCACGACCAGCAACACCGGGTGAGCGAGGCACCGCGCGAGGTCCGCGATCCCTTGGTGATCGTTCAACGGCACACGCCAGCCACCAACGCCCTCCACGACGATGAAGTCCGCGCCGGCCACGAGATTCTGGTGGGCTGCGAGAATACGGGACAGCTCGATTGCCCCGCCCGCATCCCCGGCCGCAATATGCGGCGCAATCGCAGGGGCATACGCATAGGGGTTCACCATCTCATAGGGAAAGGCCTGACTGGCCTCCTTGCCGATCAACTCGGCATCCGGATTTCTAAGCCCCGCGGGCGTCGTCCGGCAGCCGCTGGCGACGGGCTTCATCCCGGCAACCGTCAAACCCCGCGCCTTCAGTGCGCACATCAAGCCCAAGGTCGCCCAGGTCTTGCCCACCCCGGTATCCGTGCCGGTGACGAAGTAGCCCTGCGCCGTCGCCATTATCGCCTCTCCGGCCTGCCTGTGCGCCGGCGCTTCAGCTCGGCGATAGGGAAGGTCGCAACACCAGGCGGCGCCTCATTGGGCTCATGCCCTGGTGCTGGTGCCCAGGCATGCCCATAGATGACCTCGTGGGTTGCAGGTATGGAGTGGCCTTGCCGGTGGGCCTCGTAGGCATCGATCATGCGTTTCAGCCGCCCTTTGCCAGTCAGGCTATGGCGCCGGCCGGTGGCCACGTTGTGGGATCCCAAGGTCTTCAGCTCCCGCATCAAGCGATAGACATCGGCGTAGGTGAGCGTGAAGTACTCCACGTCCATGACCGGCTCGGCAAGTCCCGCCCGGATCAGGCCATCACCAATGTCGTGCATATCCACAAAGGCACTCACATGAATACATTCATCGCTAGCCCGCCAGCTTTCCCGTAACTCTTTTAGCGTATCCGGGCCGAAGGTCGTGAACATCAAGAGGCCACTGGGCCGCAGGACCCGGCGAAACTCACCGAACACTTGGTCTAGGTTGTTACACCATTGCAGTATCAGGTTCGCATAGACCATATCGACCGAACGACTGGGAATCGGCAGGATCTCGGCATCCCCCTGCACAAAATGCTGCCTTGAAAAGAAACGCGGTGCATAGCGTTTGCCAACGCGGAGCATATGCCAAGCGATATCCAGTTGGATTATCCGGGCACCACGGTAGCGTTTCGCCAGCAGCCGCGCACCGGTGCCTGTACCGGCACCCACGTCCAGTATCCACACAGGATTGATCTTGACTAACGCGAGGCGCTCCACCATAGACTGTGCTACCGTGCGCTGTAGCACCGCTTCGTCCTCATAGCGCTCGGCCGCCCTATTAAAGGCCGCCATGACTTTGCCCTTCTCCAAGTGGTACGGCCCCAAATCAGCGCAATCCATCAAGAAACCTCTTAAGTACGCTCAGCGTTTGTTTCGGGTGGGAGATAAACGGCGCGTGAGCCGCCCCTGGGATCACCTCAGTGACGAGGGCAGGGTGAAGGGTCCGGGTGGCGAGCCCTGCGTTGTGGTGAAGCAACTCGTCGGCCGCCCCCAGAACCTGCAGTGCTGGACAATTGATGCGCACGAAACTACTGCGCAGATCGGCCTCCTCGAGTTGCTTTAGCCCCGCGAGCAAGGTCCCGCGATCCGGCAAGTCATCGCCGAGTCGCGCCCTAAGGTAACGGACAACGAACCGGGCCCTGGCCCCTCCCTGCGCCACCCGTCGGACAAAACGCTCAAGGGTGGCCAGCCTATCCTCCCGCAGTGCCTTGGCAAATGCGCGAAGGGCGGGCGTGGCCATGCCACAGCCCCAGCCCGGGGCCTCCGAAAAGCGGGGGGCGCTTGCAATCAGCACCAGGCCCCTGACACGCTCGGGGTAGCGGCACGCCACATGGCTTGCCACAAGCCCCCCGAGCGACCACCCTACCCACACCGCGTCCTTCGGCAACGCCTCCGCCAGCGCTTCTGCCATAGGATTCAGGGACGTGGCGCCGGCATTCCACGGGCTCCGCCCATACCCTGGCAAATCGACGGTTACCACCCGCCATCCATCTGCGAGTTTGCCCCGAAATGTATCCCAGACACGGCTATCGAGACCCCAGCCGTGCACCAACACAACGTACCGGCCGGAACCCCGCTGCTTGACATGGAGCCGCAAGGCACTCACAGCACCGCAGCCAAGGCATCAACCAGATGATCAACCTGGTCCTCGCTGTGCGCTGCGGAGAGTGTCACCCGCAAGCGTGCGGTCCCTTTCGGGACGCTCGGCGGGCGGATGGGGACAATGAGGATGCCACGCGCCTTGAGCGCCTCGCTTACCGCAACGGCCTTGCTTGGCTCGCCGAGAATAAGCGGTTGGATCGGCGTATCAGAACCGGTAAGCGGCAGGCCGCGTTCAGCCGCCTTCGTGGTGAAACGGCCAATCAAGGCCGAAAGGTGTTTCCGGCGTTCCGAGCCGGCACGCACCAGGCGGAGGCTCACTCGAATGGTCTCAGCCAACGCCGGCGGCAGGGCGGTGGTATAGACATAAGATCTCGCCGCCTGAATGAGGCTCTCAATCAGGACATGGGAGCCCGCGACGAAGGCCCCGAACACGCCAAATGCCTTGCCAAACGTCCCCATCAAGATCGGCACCGCCTCCATCCCGAGACCTACCACCTCGAGGCTGCCGGCACCAGTCTTCCCAAGCACACCCATGCCGTGGGCATCATCCACCATCAGCCACGCCCCATGGCGGGCACAGATGCGTGCAATCGCCGCTAGAGGGGCGCGGTCCCCATCCATACTGAACACCCCGTCAGTAAGTACTAACTTATTCTGTGAGGCGCTTTGCGCAAGGATCCTTTCAAGAGCTGCCACATCAACATGGGGATAACGCCGGAGCCGAGCCCGGGACAGGATAGCGGCATCGATGAGCGAAGCGTGGTTCAAGCGGTCCTCGACCACCCAATCCCCGCGCCCCGCAAGCGTCGAGACAACGCCAAGGTTTGCCATGTAGCCTGTTGAGAACACCAGGGCGCGCTCTCGGCCCGTAAAGGTCGCTAGCTCCGCTTCAAGTGCCTGATGGGAGCTGTTGTGACCACAGACAAGAGGCGACGCCCCGCTGCCAACACCGAACCGCGCCGCCCCGTCCGAGAGCGCTCGCTTCAGCGCCGGATCCCGGGCTAGGCCCAGGTAATCATTGCTACAAAAATTGACATAGCGGCGCCCTGCGATCGTGAGCTCGGCGCCCTGTGGGCCATCGTAGACTTGCCGGACACGCAGCAATCGCTGTTTTTTCCGCACCTTGAGTGCAGCACCCAAGGTATTGTCCAATGACGCAGACACCTCCGCCCACCTTCACGAGGATCGGGCGCAACGCGCATATGTCACGGTAACGCCCTGAGTCCGAGGCGCTGAAACAGCAGCTGATCGCGCGCCACTTCCGGATTATCGGTCGTCAAGAGCTTGTCGCCGTAGAAGATGGAGTTTGCGCCGGCATAGAAACACAATGCCTGGGCCTCATCCGAGAGCTCCCTGCGCCCAGCAGAGAGGCGCACAACCGAGGCCGGCATCAGGGATCGGGCAACAGCAATCGTCCGCACAAGATCGAGCGGGTCCGTCAGACCGGTCGCCGCCAACGGGGTTCCCTCGACCCGTACCAGCAGATTGATCGGCACGCTTTCCGGATGGCTGGGCAGATTAGCCAGCGTTGCCAAGAGGCCTGCCCGATCGTGCACGTCCTCGCCCATGCCAATAATGCCGCCACAACAGACGCGGATCCCGGCTTCACGCACATGTTCAAGGGTCTTGAGCCTGTCCCCATAGGTCCGGGTAGTGATGATCGTCTCGTAGAACGTTGCTGAACTGTCAAGATTGTGATTATAAAAATCGAGCCCGGCTGATTTGAGCCGTTTGGCTTGGTCTCGGCTAAGCATGCCCAGGGTTACACAGGTCTCAAGGCCCAGCGCCTTGACCGCCGCTACCATCGCTGACACCTGATCGAGATCCCGGTTCTTTGGACTGCGCCAGGCAGCCCCCATACAGAAGCGCGTCGCACCCTGGGCCTTGGCCCGCCTGGCGGCAGTCAGAACCTCGCTTAGGCCCATCAGGGGTGTGCCCTCAAGGCCCGTCCGGTAACGGATACTTTGCGGGCAATAGGCGCAGTCTTCGGGGCAGCCGCCGCTTTTAATGTTCAAAAGGGTGCTCAATTGAATCGTATTGGGGTCAAAATGACGCCGGTGCAGCATCTGCGCATCAAAAAGGAGGTCGTTGAGGGGCCTTTGAAACAGCCGCAGGACCTCATCAAGGCCCCAATCGTGGCGTATTTCCCCCCAGTTCTCGCTGTTTTGGGCGCTCTGGCTCACATTCGGTGATTGACTTTGTTCCCACTTCACAGCGTATCCGCCCGCCCCCGTCCTGCCCCACTTGCAGCACCCAAGTTCCAAGGCTATCGTGTCTTAGGGCACGCTAGTGCCATGATAGCCAAGCCCCACGCTCTGTCAACCAGTCGACACGCTATATGGTTAACATCTGGCTCCGCCGCGCGGCCCGACATGTCCTGCCGCGACTGTGCCTCTTATGCGGGGCACCGACTAACGGCCCCATGGGCTTTTGTCCTGGCTGCGTTGCCGATCTCCCTTTTGTGGGCACCGCGTGTCCACGATGTGCCCTGCCCTTGCCTGTGCCCGTGGCGTGCCCCAAGTGCACCAAGCGGCCGCCCCCCTTTCACGCCTGTTTCGCCCTTTTTTGTTATGCCTACCCCATCGATAGGCTGATCCAGCGCATGAAGTTCAAGGGACATTTGGCCATTGCCCGTGAATTTGGCGCACTCTTGGCCCATGGGGTGTCTACCCATCAAGCGTTAACACCCCAGTGCCTTGTGCCGGTCCCGCTGCACCGGGCACGTTTGACAGCGCGTGGCTTCAATCAGGCATTGGAAATCGCACGGCCCGTCGCCAAAGCCTTGTCGATACCACTGGACTTCACTTCTTGTATCCGCGCCCGCAATACGGCTGCGCAGACGGTCCTCCCGGCGAAGCAACGTGCCCGTAATGTCCGTGGGGCGTTTCGGGTGCGTAAACCGCTACCGTTCAAGCACGTGGCGATTGTCGATGACGTCATCACCACCGGGCACACCGCCGCGGCCCTGGCACGGGCATTACGTCGAACCGGGATTAAACAGGTTGATTTATGGGTCTGCGCTCGCACGGTGCGCGACGCCTGAGCGGGCCATACGCCCTTCATTGGCGGCTTAGATCTTAGGTATCGAGGTTGGCGACCGAGAGTGCATTGAGCTCGATAAACTCACGGCGCGGTTCCACCTGATCGCCCATCAGGGTGGTAAAGATCTCATCCGCCGCTACCGCATCTTCGATCCGAACCTGGAGGAGGTTTCGCGTCGCGGGGTCCATCGTGGTCTCCCAGAGTTGCGTGGGGTTCATTTCCCCGAGTCCCTTGTAGCGCTGGACGTGGACTGCGCGCCGGGCCTGGCCCAATAACCAGTCAAATCCCTGTTTAACACTGTCAATCGCCGTGCTGCGTTCCCCGCGTTCAACGATGGCCCCTTCGCCGAACCGGCCGCCGACCTTTCGCGTCAACGACATCAGCCCCTCGTATTCCGCAGATGAGAAGAAATCCGGCCCAAAGGCATTTTCCACCTCCATGCCATCAATCACCGCCCGGACCCGCCCTTTATAGGCCTTCCCTACATCGCCTTGGATGAGATCCGCCGCGAACCGGGTGGTGCTTGTGGCCCCATGGGCGAGTCGTCGTTCCAAGGCCTTAAACCAATCCTGGGCTACCCGCTTGTCCGCCAAGGTCTCCGCCGCCATGGGTGGCATTTCGGCGATCTGAGTGATGATCTCGACACGATAATGACGCCCCAAGCACTCTAGCGCCCTTGTCGTCGCAAGGTAGGCGTTCGCAAAGCTCGCCAAGGCGTCCGCCGCCAACGGTTTTGCCCGGGCGCTAAGCCTGAGCTTTGCGCCATCCAGCGCGGTCTTCATTAAGTAATTATCGAGCGCCCCGTCGTCCTTCAAATACTGCTCCTGTTTGCCCTTTTTGACCTTGTAGAGCGGCGGTTGGGCAATATAGATGTACCCGTGTTCGAGGAGGCTGGCCATCTGCCGGTAGAAAAACGTCAACAGAAGCGTCCTAATGTGCGAGCCATCCACATCCGCGTCGGTCATGAGGATGACTCGGTGATACCGTAGCTTCGTCACATCAAATTCATCCCGCCCAATCCCGCAGCCGAGCGCTGTGATCAGGGTCCCAATCTCCACGGACGATAACATCTTGTCAAAACGGGCTTTTTCCACATTTAAGATCTTCCCCTTCAAAGGGAGCACCGCCTGGTTTCGCCTGTCCCGGCCCTGTTTTGCCGATCCCCCGGCGGAGTCACCCTCCACGATGAAGATCTCCGAATCGGCAGGATCCTTTTCCTGACAGTCTGCCAGTTTCCCGGGCAGCCCGGCCACATCGAGCGCTGTCTTTCGCCTTGTCAGGTCACGGGCCTTTCGTGCCGCTTCGCGAACCCGCGCGGCCTCGATTACCTTGTTACTGATCGCCTTGGCCTCCGACGGGCGCTCCAGCAAAAACTCCTGAAGCTTAGCCGCCACGGTTGACTCAACGACCGCCTTCACCTCACTGGAAACCAACTTGTCCTTCGTCTGTGAGGAAAATTTCGGATCGGGCACTTTCACAGATAGCACGGCAGTTAAACCTTCTCGAACATCGTCGCCACTGACTGCCACACGGGCGTTCGCGGCGATCCCCTGCTTTTCGATGTAGTAATTGAGGGTTCGTGTCAGCGCTGCCCGGAACCCAGCCAGGTGCGCACCGCCATCTCGCTGGGGGATATTGTTCGTAAAACAGAAGATGTTTTCTTGATAAGAATCATTCCACTGCATTGCGACTTCGACGCCCATGCCCTCCTTCATGGCCCGTAGGTCAATGACGCTCTCATGGAGTGGGGTCTTGTTGCGATTGAGATGACTAACAAATGCGCTGATTCCTCCTTTATATTCAAATACATCCCGCTTGCCACTTCGATCATCGGTGAGTTCGATGCGGGTGCCCGAGTTCAGAAACGAGACCTCCCGCAGGCGCTTAGCCAGAATATCGTAGTGGATCTCCCGCTGTTTAAAGACCTTTGCGCTGGGGCGAAAGCGAATTTCCGTGCCCGTTTGCTCCGAGCTGCCAATCTCCGCCAGTGGAGCGACGGGCTTGCCGTGGCGATATTCCTGCCGGTGGCACTTACCGTCACGATGGACTGTCAATTCGAGATGCTCGGATAGGGCGTTGACGACCGATACACCCACGCCATGAAGACCACCGGCTAGCTTGTAAGCACGGTCATCAAACTTACCGCCGGCATGCAGAACGGTCATGATCACCTCGGCAGCCGAGCGGCCTTCTTCCTCGTGGATACCGACCGGGATGCCACGACCGTTGTCAGTGACGGTCACAGACTCATCCCTATGGATACGAACCGTTATCTTTGTACAATAACCGGCGAGCGCTTCATCCACACAATTGTCGACCACCTCAAAAACCATGTGATGTAAGCCCGTCCCGTCCTCCGTGTCGCCGATATACATGCCCGGACGGCGACGAACGGCATCGAGCCCCTTTAAGACCTTGATTTTTGAGGAGTCGTACGCCGCTTCCGCTGTCATATTTCTGCTCATCTTGGTAAACCGATCTATTATACCATCGACCGCCTCGGCCCATGTTCCACGTGAAACGGGCGCGGCCTCGGATGTTTCACGTGGAACCACCGTCCGAACCGCCCTAACCACAACGACCTACGACGGCCACCACGTTGTTGCCTCAATCTGGAGCCGCTCGCCCCGATGCGCCATTGGACCTTGCAAGGGACACCGTTGGAAACGGGGATACCGACGATGGCGACGGCCAGGACCCCGCTATAAACGCATGGGCATCACGACATATTGGCAGCTTGTGGAATCCTCCGGCAGGATGAGACAGCTGCTGTTGGGATCCGATACGGACAGACGTACCTTAGCGGTTTTGATCGCCGCAAGCGCATCCAGCAAATACGACACGTTAAAGCCAATTTCCATCTCCTCTCCGCCGTACTCCACCTCCATCTCCTCCTCCGCTTCTTCCTGCTCGGGATTATGCGCCAAGGCCCGCATGCTATTTGCCTGCAACAGCAACCGGATACCACGGTACTTCTCATTGGATAAGATGGAGGCGCGTGTCAGGCCTTGACGCAAGACCGTCCGATCCCCCATGAGCACCTCATCCTGTAGCGCGGGTAACACCCGCTGATAATCAGGGAAACGCCCGTCAATAAGCTTGGCCGTATAGCGTAGCTCAGCAAAGGTAATCTGAATATGGTTGCGTCCCACTGCCACAGCCACCTCCGTGTCACGGTCGTCTAACAAGCGCGCGAGTTCCAGTACGCCCTTGCGCGGGACGATGACCTGGAGCGGCTCCCCCACATCCACTCCAACGGGCGTATCGCACAGCGCCAACCGGTGGCCATCCGTCGCCACGCCCCGGACTTGTCCGCTGCTTATCTCTAGCATCAGCCCATTGAGAAAATAACGAACGTCTTGATGCGCCATCGCAAAATGGGTGCTGCTGATGAGTTCCTTGAGGACATTCTGCGCAATCGTAAAGTGCACAATGGGCTCCTGAACCTCGGTTGCGGGAAATTCTTCCGCCGGCAAGGTAGCCAGCGTAAATCGACTCTTCCCTGATTGGATCACAGCGCGCCCCGTCACCACTTCAAATGCCACGGTTGCCTCATCCGGCAGCGCTCGACAGATATCGAGTAACTTGCGGGCTGGAACCGTAATCTCCCCTGGTGACTCAACCGGATGCTCAACCGTAGCAACCAACTCCACCTCCATATCGGTCGCTGTTAGCGATAGCGCATTATCTTGAGCAACCAACAACAGATTAGACAGAATGGGTAATGTCTGGCGACGTTCTACGACCCCATTTACCGTCTGCACTGGCGCGAATAGTTTTTCCCTTGGGATCGTAAATTTCATTATTACTAGATCTATTTTATATAAGTTGAATATACTGTTGTTAGTTGCATTAATAATAAAGATTACATACAAATTATCTTATAAAACAAATACATGACCTGTGGAAGATCTCGTGTGTTTCCCTGTGATCTGGGCCAAGAATCCTGTGGAAAAGTGGACAATACGCTAACCTTTTTATAAATAAAGTATTTATCCACAGAAAATCCACGTTAAGCTGTGAGTATTCTACCCAAATTAACGTAGTCTTCATTGATGCGTTGTTCTGTGGTTCTCAGATCAGCAATCTTTCGGCAGGCATGCAGGACGGTTGTATGGTCTCGTCCCCCAAAGGCGTCCCCAATCTCGGGCAAACTGTGCGAGGTGAGTTCCTTGGAGAGCGCCATGGCCACCTGACGCGGACGGGCCACTGAACGGCTGCGGCGTTTCGACAAAAGCTCGGCAACTCGGATCTTGTAATACTCCGCCACGGTCTTCTGAATATTTTCAATCGTGACCTGCTTTTCTTGCAGGACCAACAGATCCCGGAGGGCCTCGTTGGCAAACTCCAATGTGAAGGGCTTGCCCGTTAGCCGAGCATTGGCGACGACTCTGTTTAATGCACCTTCAAGCTCGCGGACGTTAGAGCGAAAGCGTTTCGCGATGAAAAAGGCCACTTCATCAGGCAGCGCGATATGGGCCTGGCT
This sequence comes from Gammaproteobacteria bacterium, assembly GCA_027296625.1. NCBI lineage: Bacteria > Pseudomonadati > Pseudomonadota > Gammaproteobacteria > Gammaproteobacteria bacterium. The sequence continues at coordinate 111,450 of JAPUIX010000183.1, forward strand.
GGCCTTGCTCTTCAAGATGGCCACCCGTGTTTCCAGCTCCGGCGGCTCGATTGCCACAGTCAATCCCCATCCCAAGCGGGATTTCAATCGCTCTTCAAGGCCCGATACCTCTTTAGGGTATCGATCGCAGGTCAAAATGATCTGATGTTGACCCTCGAGTAGTGCGTTAAAGGTATGAAAAAACTCTTCCTGCGAGCGTTCCTTGCCCGCGAAAAATTGAATGTCATCAATCAACAAGGCATCAACGGACCGGTAATAGCGCTTGAACTTATTCATCGCATTGTGCTGAAGCGCCCTGACCATGTCTGCAACGAAGCGTTCCGAGTGTAAGTACGTGACCGTAGCACTTCCGTTACGCTGCATGATCACACTGCCGATGGCGTGCATGAGATGTGTCTTGCCTAAACCGACCCCACCATAGATGAATAATGGGTTATAGGCGTCCCCAGGATTTTCAGCAACTTGGAGCGAGGCAGCTCGCGCGAGCTGATTGGACTTTCCTTCGACAAAATTTTCAAAGGTGAAATGACGATTCAGGCCTGTGACGTTTCGTCGTTCATTACGCCTTTTGAGCTCAGTCGTTGTCGTGAGCGAGGGGTCGGCCTGATATACTCGTGGCGCTTTCGGTGTCCGGCTGCCGACCTCGATGCGTACGTTATAACCGCCGCCGTCTTGTGTCTGGCCGAGAAGCTCTTTGATTCGTGAAAAATATTGTTCATTGACCCAGTCTAAAACGAAGCGATTGGGAGCCAATAGGCGTAAAACGCCACCGTCGTCAATGGCGTGGAGTGGACGAATCCAGGTATTAAATTGTTGTGGCGAGAGTTCTCCTTCCAAGCGTTCGAGACATTGCTGCCACAATGAGACCCCCACAATTTAACCCCCTGGATTGAAAGGACGCCGGAAGAGTGGGAGAAGTTTATACCCGATGCGGCCACTTATCCACACCCAGTTTTCGATTTTTCTCACAGCCGGAATGTTGACAATTGATTTTAATGACGATTAACATTCACTGCTTTTATTTCTGGTTATTTTCATTCGACCATATCAGTCTTTAGCCATGAAGCGGACCTTCCAGCCGAGCAGAATCAAGCGAAAACGTCGACATGGTTTTCGTGCAAGAATGAGCACGAAAGCTGGCCGACTGGTCCTCAAAGCGCGCAGAGCTAAGGGACGGAAGAGGCTTAGCGCGTAGAATATCCCGTTGTGGATCGGAGAGTTCGATGCTTTGGGAAGGAGGCAAGACTTTCTCGCCCAAAGGACTATCAACGCGTCTTTGAATCAGCTTGTCGTTCGGTTGATGGATGTCTCATTGTGTTGGCCAGGGAAAATGGCCTTGATCATGCGCGTCTGGGCTTTGCCATTTCTCGAAGCCATATCAAAACGGCAGTAAACCGTAACCGCATCAAACGTCTTGTGCGGGAGAGTTTCCGCAATCACCAGGCTGAGTTGCGTGGACTGGATGTTGTAGTTATTGCGCGTAAGTCGACAGCGGGGTTTACTAAACAGTCACTGTTATCATCCCTGTCACATCACTGGCAAAGGCTAGTTCCATGCAAAGATTCCTGATCGGCCTCATTCGGCTGTATTCGTATTCTCTAAGTCCCTTTCTTGGCGCGCGTTGTCGCTTCTATCCTACCTGCTCGTCGTATGCGAGAGTGGCGATCGAACAACATGGGCCCTTAGGGGGAGCATGGCTTGCTATCCGCCGGTTGTGTGCATGCCATCCTTTTCATCCCGGTGGTTATGATCCGGTACCAACAACAGCGGTCAATCACCTCGATGGACACCACTAGGTTAATTCTCGTTGTTTCCTTAGGACTTGTCTCGCTGTTGATCTGGCAGGCTTGGCAGCAAGAGTATGGAATAGCTCCCTCGGGACGCGAAGCGCCAGTCGCGAGCCCGGAGGCGGTCGAAGGACCAGCCGATGTGCCAACCGTGGTTTCAGAGGAGCAACCGGAGAGTCCTGAAGCGCTCCAGGAAACCGTTCAAAGTCCACTTGAAAGTGCTCAGCGTATTTATGTTCACACCGACGTTCTGGACGTAGAGATCGATACCCGAGGGGGGGATATCCGCACCGCAAAACTCTTGAAGTACCCCGTCTCGGTGAAACAGCCTGATGAACCGTTCCAATTGTTGAACGATACGCCCCCAATGATCTTTCTCGTGCAGGGCGGGTTTCGTACCCATGATCCAGCTCCCACCCATCACGCTGTCTATCAGGTGGCTGAGACAGAGTATCGTCTTGAAGAAGGCAGCGACGAGATACGTATCCCTCTGACCTGGCATTCCGAAAATGGCCTGTCGGTTACAAAGGTGTATACCTTTCAGCGTGGCAGTTACTTGATTGATATGTCCTATGAGGTGGATAACCGTACACAGAAACCATGGAGAGGCCACCTCTACGGCCAGCTGCAACGCAATGAAAGCGATAATGGTAATTCAAGATTCATCTACACATACACAGGCGCGGCCATCTCAAGTCCAGACAACCGCTACGAAAAGATCAAATTTAAGGCAATGGAGGAGCAGAACTTAAGTCGTAATATCAAAGATGGCTGGATTGCCATGTTGCAACATTATTTTGTCGCCGCCCTGATACCAGATCCTGGTAGAGAATACCATTATTACACTTTGGCACTTGGGGACGGTCGCTACATTGCGGGATTGTATGGTCCTGAACAAGCGATTGCACCCAACGGGCGAGGAACTTTTCAGCTTAGGGTATATGTAGGGCCTAAGATTCAGAAAACGCTTGCGGCGATCGCTCCCGATTTGGATTTGACGGTCGACTATGGTTGGTTGTGGTTTATTGGTCAGCTGTTGTTTTGGTTATTGGAAAAGCTGTTTGTAATTACTGGCAACTGGGGTTGGGCGATTGTGCTCGTTACGATCGTCATAAAAGCACTATTTTTCCCGCTTTCCGCGGCAAGTTATCGTTCCATGGCAAATATGCGACGGGTCCAACCACGGATGATGGCGGTAAGGGAACGCTTTGGGAATGACCGAGCGCGCATGAATCAGGCGATGATGGAATTGTATAAGGAGGAAAAGATCAATCCACTCGGCGGATGTTTGCCAATCGTCGTGCAGATTCCAGTGTTTATTGCACTATATTGGGTGTTACTCGAAAGTGTGGAGCTGCGCCAGGCTGACTTCATGTTATGGATTCATGACTTATCAACGCGTGATCCGTACTTTGTGTTGCCGCTCTTGATGGGTGTCAGCATGTTTTTGCAACAGAAGCTTAATCCTGCTCCGATCGATCCTGTGCAAGCGAAAGTAATGCAGTTGATGCCAGTCATCTTCACGTTTTTTTTCGCGTTTTTTCCCGCCGGATTGGTCCTTTACTGGCTGGTTAATAACATTCTATCGATCGCCCAGCAGTGGCTGATTACACGGAGGATTGCGCAAGTGGGCCAACATGCTTAGCTGCACACGATCACCGATCGCCTCGTCAAACATGGCCCTAGCTCCTGACACGATTGCGGCAGTGGCGACGCCACCGGGCCGAGGCGGGATTGGGATTGTACGGGTCTCTGGGCCGCTGGTTGCAACGATTGCACGCTCGCTCGTTGGGTGCGAAATCGTACCTCGGCAGGCCGCGTTCTGTGCATTTAAGGATGGTCAGGGGGAGGTGATCGACCGTGGCATCGCGCTGTTCTTCCCCGGGCCAAAATCCTTTACTGGGGAAGACACCCTGGAGGTGCAGGGACATGGGGGTCCTGTGGTGATGGATATGTTGCTGCAGCGGACGCTGGAGCTCGGTGCCCGAGTGGCCCGTCCAGGTGAGTTCTCGGAACGGGCGTTCCTCAATGGTAAAGTGGATTTGACGCAAGCCGAAGCGATCGCTGATCTCATTGACAGTGCCTCTCAGCAGGCTGCTCGATGTGCAATGCGTTCACTTGAAGGTGGATTTTCAAGTAAGACGAAAGAGTTAGTTAATTTGTTGGTGGACTTGCGCACGTATATCGAAGGCGCATTGGACTTTCCTGAAGAAGAGATCGATTTTCTTGAAGATTCGCAGATCCAAAAACGTTTGCGTTCATTTATAAGCCGGGCCGATCGCCTCTACAGGGAGGCCGAGCAGGGTTGCCTACTTCGGGAAGGGATGCGGATTGCCATCATCGGCCGACCAAACGTGGGCAAGTCAAGCTTGTTAAATCGTCTTGCCGATCGGGACTCTGCCATCGTCACCCCAGTGCCTGGCACAACGCGGGACATCATCTCCGAGGAAATTCTGATTGACGGATTGCCGATCCGTGTCGCGGATACGGCAGGATTGCGCGTGGCGAGAGACGTGGTGGAAGAGGAAGGAATACGGCGCACCTGGCAAGCCGTGGAGCGCGCCGATCGTATTCTGTTTGTCGTGCAATCAGGGAACGGGATAGAAGGGGAAGATCAGAAACTCCTTCATCGCTTCCAGAAAAGTGGCGGCGTTACAATCGTGCACAACAAGATCGATCTGACAGAAGCACAACCCGGGGTCGAGGAACGCAATCAAGTTTTAAATGTCTATGTCTCGGCGAAAACCGGCGAAGGCATCGACTTATTACGGGGGCACCTCAAGGCCTGTGTGGGCTACAAGCCTGTGAGCGAAGGGGGTTTTATGGCGCGGCGGCGCCATTTAGAGGCGCTGGGCCGAGCGCGGGCGCTTGTTCAAAGGGGTCTCGATCAGCTAACGGCACATCGTGCAGGCGAGCTGCTCGCGGAAGATCTCCGTCTTGCACAGCAGGCGTTTGGGGAAATCACCGGGGAGGTGACGTCGGACGATCTGCTGGGGGCGATCTTTTCCCGCTTTTGCGTTGGCAAGTAGGCGAGCACGCGGGGTCGTGGAAGGTCGTTAGGGGCGGAATCGTTTCAATTTGTGTCATCCAGCGCGTCAAGCACCTGGGTAGGCGTGAGATCACGGAGGCATTTCAAGTGGCCAAGGGGACAAATGCGCTCAAAACAAGGGCTGCATTCCACTGCGAGATACAGTATTTTGGCATCTGAATGAAGCGGTGGTGTGTAACGGGGTGTGGAGGAGCCGAAGATCGCGACGACCTTGCGGCCAAGGCTCGCGGCGATATGCATGAGCCCCGTATCGTTGGTGACCACCGCATCGGTGAGTGACATCAGATCGATGGACTCGGCAAGGGTTGTGCGGCCGGTTAAGTCCAGGCATCGATCACGCGTCAGCGCCTGGATCTCCCCCGCGATGGCCGTGTCTTTGTTGGAGCCGAACAGCCAGACTTGCCACCCTGCTTTGAGCTTGGCGTTGGCAACGTCCGCAAAATAGGGGGCGGGCCAACGCTTTGCGGGGCCATATTCCGCCCCTGGGCATAGGCCGAGGGCCGGCGAAGCGGGGATCGCAAGCCCCAGGCGGGCCAATGCAGCTCGGGCGGCCTCTGGAGATGCTGCAAGGCGTGGATAGGGGATTGTGGCGGGCAGCGTCTCCCCCGGATCGAGCCCCAAGGCGACATAGCGGTCGACGGTTCGGGGCAGGGCGTGTGGGGCGAGGGTTCGAATGTCGTTCAAAAGCCCGTAGCGCATCTCCCCCAGGAACCCAGTCCGCTGCTGTGCCCGGGCGGCGAAGGGGACCAGGGCGGATTTAAAGGTGCGCGACAGAATGATGGCACGTGCGTAACGACGTGGACGCAGCGCCCGGCCAAGTCGCCAGCGTGTTGCCCATCCGATCTCCCCGTGATCAAGCGGCAGCAAAAGGGCTTCGTTGACCTCCGGCATCCGCGCAAGCAAGGGTTCTGTCCAAGCGGGGGCAACCACATCAATGAATACGTGGTCACGGCGCTGCTTTAAGAGCTTGAACAGGCTCTGGGCCATCACCATATCGCCGATCCACGCTGGGCCGACGACCAAAATCTTGTAGGGTTTTGCTTCGTTTTTTGGGTTCATGGGCCTGTAGGAAATGATGCCCAGCACCGCCGGACTTTAATATGTAACCGGGAGGGACGCCAGTGCAGTCCGCGGTAGGGTTATATTGCCAAACGTGGATCAGATCCTAGACTACGCTGAGCATCATCCGGCCCTTGGACGTTTTGGTGGTTAGTCGTACTCGCTTGAGATGACGTCCTCACCCTTCGTCGCTCAGGAGGAAATCGGCACCGCAATAGGGACATTTGGCTCGCCCGGTTGCCTCGATGGGCAGGTAGACACGCGGGTGTGAGTTCCACAAGCTCATGGTGGGCAGCGGGCAGTGCAAGGGAAGGTCTTGTCGAGTGACTTCGTAACAGCGTTTGTCATTTGGGACGCCCTCTTGGAGAGGCGGGTTTGCGGGCACTTTTGACATGGCAACGTTGTGTCGTGGTGCCTTATCGGTCAACGTAGGTCAGCCATTCGGGGTATTTATCGCGCCGACCATGAACTTGATCGAAGTATATCCCCTGCAATTTTTCGCTAATGGGACCGCGCCCCCCATCTCCGATGGTCCGGCCATCGAGTTCTCGGATCGGTGTTACTTCGGCCGCGGTGCCGGTGAAAAAGGCCTCATCGGCTATATAGACCTCATCGCGCGTGATGCGTTTCTCTGACACCGTTAGACCGATTTCCTCGGCAAGCTTGATAACGGTATCGCGTGTGATGCCTTCAAGGGCCGAGGTCGGGTCCGGCGTGATAATTCGCCCGTTGCGAACAATGAAGATGTTCTCGCCGCTACCTTCAGACACATAGCCTTCGGCATCCAAGAGCAGCGCCTCGTCGTACCCACAATCGAGTGCTTCCTGCAGCGCAAGCATGGAGTTCATGTAGTTGCCAGTGGCCTTGGCCCTCCACATGGTGCTATTCACGTGATGGCGGACATAGGAGGAGGTCTTGATGCGAATGCCGTTCTCGAGTCCATCCGCGCCGAGATAAGCCGCCCATGGCCAGGCCGCTACCATCACATGGACCTTGAGATTGTCAGTGCGGATCCCCATGCTTTCGGAGCCGTAGAAACACATGGTGCGAATGTAGCCTGTATCGAGTTTATTCTCGCGCACAGCGTCATAACATGCGCGATTGATAGTCTCACGATCGAAGGGGATCGCGATCCGTAAGATGTGAGCCGATCGAAACAGCCGTTCTGTGTGGTCTTGAAGGCGGAAGATGGCAGTGCCTTTGTCCCCTTGGTAGACACGTATTCCCTCAAGCACCCCCATACCGTAATGGAGGGTATGCGTTAGCACGTGGATCTTGGCCTCGCGCCAAGGAACCATCTCCCCATCCAGCCAGATGACGCCGTCGCGGTCAGCCATCCCCATGTGATGTTCTCCTCGACTCGTTATTCGAATAATCTCTGCCGGGGGCGCAAGCGGCAGAGTGGTTAGGCGGGGCCAGGCAAGTCGCCCCGCCCCTGTTCACGGAAATTTAAGCTGTGGCGAGACTCACCCCCAGGCAAGTCGCCTCAAAGCGCCCTATTCCACCATAAATTGCTGGCTCGTGATACCTCCCACCGAATCAACAAGACGGCACAGGCGATCGTTTGCGCTGTAAGCTGAAAGAATTTCGCGGTGGAAGAATGAGGCGACAGCGATGGGGGTTCGACGCAATGCGCGCGGTGCAGGAACTAAGTCTGGTTAGCCATTGTGAAAATTCATTCGATCTGCCTTGCTGGGACCTTGCGGCCGGGGTTAATAGACTTCAAATATGATTGAATCTTGCTATTTAATCGAACTCGGCTTCGTCCAGCCCCGTAGCGCTGTCGAGGCCAGTGATTGAATCCTTGCCTTGGATCCCTATAAAGATCGCTTCGTGCAACTTAGCCCCGGCGAGATTCGCGCCACTCAAATTAGCTCCGGTGAAGTCAGCTTTCCTGAGGTCGCAGTTGGAGAGATCCGCATTGCTGAGATTGGCATTCGTCAACGAGGCAAACTTCATTTCACAACCGGAAAGATCAGCATCAGTGAGATCCGCCCCTGTCAGATTTGCCTTGACCAGAAAGATCCGCAGCTTACCCATCGGCTGATTCTTCATGTTGGCCCCTGCTCGCGCCTTGACGAGCTTTGCCCCTTCGAGGTTCGCGCGCTCGACGTTTGCGATGATCCGGGCACCGGATAGATCCGCCCCCTTGAGGTTGGCATCGCCCAGTACCACACCGAAGAGGCTGGCGTTACGCAAGTTCGCCCCTTCCAGATCGGCGCCACGCATTATCGTGATGTCCATGTTGGAATTCTCGAAGTTCGAGCCCTTAAGTGAGACGTTTTTCATGTGGGTCCCAAAGAGGTTTGCGCCCTTAAAATCAATCCCGGACATATCCTGGCCTCGAAAATCCTTATTTTGCAGATCCGGGACTTCCCCTGAGGGAGTGTTGGCGATGATCTCGAGGACTTCCTCACGGGTAATCGGTTGCCAGTCTGTTTCGGTCGCGAAAGTGGCCGGGGATGGCACCACGATTGTCACTATCAGGGCAAAGGCCCCGGCGAGGGCGATCTCGCGAAGGACGTCGGGCCCTCGAAAGACAGGTTGACGCTTCATCATCGTACGCCTCCTTCATTATCGTTACATTGCTGCTGATATCGACCGCGCACACAGTCGATGATTCCTTTTAATTGCGGCTTCCGAACCGAGTAATAGACGGCTCGGCCCCTGTGTTCACTTTGAAGCAGGCCCTTTCCCTCCATAAGGCGGAGGTGGCCGCTCGTGGCAGGTTGGGCAAGTCCACACAGGCTTGCAATCTCATCCACGGTGTACTCGCCATGGAACAGGATTTCGATCATGCGAAGGCGATTGGGATGGGCTACGCATTTGAGGCATTCGGTGGCCTCTCTCAGAAAATCAAGAGGCAGTAACGCCGTGTCCAGTGTTTTATTTGTTCCGCGTTTCGCAACCAATGCCATCGAGTGGCCTCCAGTTAATCTCTGTAGGCGGGGGACTTATTTAACTGTCAACATATATCATACATTCTATATTATGGTAAATCGCAGCAATCCATTGCCTAATAGGCACCCGTTACGGTTATCTGCAAATAGGTTGTTCGATTCGGATCGTGTTTGGATGAGACTCTTCCGTTTCATGTTGATTGCAAGTGTCGCAGCGAGTCTCCAGGGATGTGAGCGTTCTGATGCAGACTATTTTCCGTTGAATGAAGGACGCTGGTGGCAATATCGGGTGATGGTGAAGACAAAGGATGAACAAAAACAATATAAATATATGGTCGCTAATCTCCCAAGCCACGATTTAGACGGTACTAAGACATTTGTACGCAGGACCCATGACGGAAGCCTTTTTTTCTATCAAGAAGGGGATGAAGGGATCAATCGTGTTGCTGTGAAGCGGCGGACAGATAGGGAGATCAAACGAGAAGCGTCAAAGCATTTGATTATTCCCTATCCAACGGAGATTGGCAGCGCATGGGAGTTGGAGACAACAACAACGATTCTGGATAGAAACATTCGGGCGTTTGAGAGGAAACAATTTACGCTGGTTGTGCCCGTTATGCTGCAGTATACAGTGGAAAGTTTGGATGATACCGTCAGCGTACCCGCCGGTCGATTCGCTCGCTGTCTGCGTATTCGAGGAATTGGGCATACGCGTGTTAACCCAAACGTAAGTGTGGGTGTGACCGATATTGAGATTGAGATCATTGACTGGTATGCGCCCGGGGTTGGGCTGGTTAGGACGATTCGCAAGGAAGAGGCAAGCACAGCAGTGCTCGATTCGGGGGAATATTTATTTGAACTCGAGTCACTGAACTAAAGTGTGATCAAATGGAGCGAGCCAAGCGATGAGTATCAAAAAAGTCTTGCTCGTCACTGCACTTGTTGTTTTGGTATTTAGTGTTTTTGCCTTCGACCTCGGGCAGTATTTCAATCTCGAATACTTCAAGTCGAAACAGGTGGCAGTCGACACCTACTACCAGGTCCAACCCGTCAAAACGGCATTCATCTTTTTCTGCGTTTACATCGCGGTGACCGGCCTGTCACTACCGGGCGCAGCATTAATGACCCTCGTCGGAGGGGCGATATTTGGTTTGCTGTGGGGGACGGTCATCGTTTCATTTGCCAGTACCATTGGCGCGACTGTGGCATTCCTTGTGTCGCGTTTCTTGCTGCGTGATGTGGTGCAGAATAAATTTGGCAATCGTTTGAAGACCGTCAACAAGGAGATCCAGAAAGACGGCGCTTTTTATCTGTTTGCCCTCCGGCTCGTGCCAGCATTTCCGTTTTTTATTATTAATCTGGTTATGGGGCTCACTCCCATGCGCACGCTTACGTTTTTCATCGTCAGCCAAGCGGGCATGTTGGCTGGCACCATTGTCTACGTGAATGCGGGTACGCAAATTGCGAAAATTGAAACGCTGGTGGGCGTCCTGTCCCCGGAGCTTGTTGGCTCGTTTGTTTTGTTAGGCATCTTCCCACTCATCGCAAAAAAAACAGTCGAAATTATAAGAGCACGCAGAGTATTGCGGCGCTATCAGAAGCCGAAAGCATTCGGTCGCAACATGGTTGTGATCGGCGCAGGGTCGGCGGGTCTTGTGGCCGCCTACATTGGGGCTGCGGTCAAGGCCAAGGTGACGCTTGTTGAAAAGGACAAAATGGGGGGGGAATGTCTGTATACCGGTTGCGTTCCCTCGAAGGCGCTGATCCGCTCGGCTAAATTCATCGCCCAAGCGAAGAGGGCCGAGCAGTTTGGATTTAAGGCGGTGAGTGCTGAGTTCGAATTTGCGCGGGTGATGGAGCGTGTTCAGCGGGTCATCAAGACCATAGAGCCCCACGACTCAGTGGAGCGCTACACCGAGTTGGGTGTTGAATGTATCCACGGCGAGGCCAAGATCACCTCGCCCTATACGGTGGAAGTGAATGGCGAGACATTAACGACGCGCAGTATCGTCATTGCCACCGGTGGACAGCCGATTGTGCCACCCATCCCGGGGATCCAGGATGTCGGGTTCCTCACCTCGGATACGGTGTGGGGGATCCGTGAATTGCCGAAACGGCTCGTGGTATTAGGAGGCGGATCGGTTGGTGCTGAATTGACACAAGCCTTTGCGCGTTTCGGCAGCCAAGTCACGCAAGTTGAGATGGCACCGCGGATCTTGATGCGGGAAGATCCGGAATTCTCGGGGCTGATCGCGGAATGCTTCCGTGGTGAGGGGATCGATGTGCGTGTTGATTGTCGGGCCAAGGAATGTCGAATTGAAAGCGGCCAGAAAGTGCTGGTGTGTGAATACCAAGGCAAGGATGTCAGTATCGAATTTGACGAATTGCTGGTTGCTGTTGGCCGCACAGCAAGTACCCGCGGCTTTGGGCTCGAGGATCTCGGGATCGGGAGCGGTCCTGACGGCACTGTGGACGTGAATGAGTATTTGCAAACCATCTATCCGAATATCTATGCGTGTGGTGATGTGGCGGGCCCCTATCAATTTACCCACGTGGCCGCCCATCAGGCGTGGTACGCCGCCATCAATGCGTTATTTGGCGGCATCAAGAAATTCAGAGTGAACTACTCGGCGATCCCTTGGGCGACGTTTACGGATCCGGAGATTGCGCGCGTTGGCCTCAATGAAGAGGAAGCAAAGGAAAAAGCAATTAATTATGAGGTGAGTACCTACGGCATCGACGACCTGGACCGCGCCATTGCGGATGAAGAGCCGCGCGGTTTGATCAAGGTGCTGACCGTGCCGAAAAAGGACAAGATCTTGGGGGTTACGATCGCTTGTGATCATGCGGGTGAGGTGATTGCTGAATATGTGGCGGCCATGCGTCACGGGATCGGCCTAAACAAGATCCTGGGCACGATCCACGTTTATCCAACCATGGCCGAGGCCAACAAGTATGTGGCTGGCGAGTGGCGACGTGCCCATGCGCCGCAGTGTCTGCTGCGTTGGATTGCACGCTACCATGCCTGGCGGCGAAGTGAGTCATTTGCCAGATCTTGATAGGCCTAATGTGATAGGGATCGCCGCGCCACGCACGCTTCGAGGAAGTCATGATCTGCTGGGGATTAGCCGTTGCCGGGATCTAAAGTCCGGTGCCTTGCGAGGGCAGGGCGTCTTCGCTATTCTGCAGTGATGCGTTTGGCATTGTTTTTGATTGGCCTCGCGGTCGTTGTTTTTGTATCGGCCGAGGTGTACGAGTCAGTTGATGCAGAAGGGAATGCCACGTACTCCGATGAGCCATCGCCGGGCGCGACGCAGATCGATGTGCCAGACGTGCAGACAGTTGCGCCCGATGCGCCAGCGCCACCGCCCCCCACGATAAAGCCGCTCTCCCCGGCGGAAACGAAAGCCTTTGCGGGTTACCGAGAAGTGAGTCTGGTGATCGCATCGGGTGAAGATCCGACAAGCGTATGGTTAGAAACGGGTGGCTTGCCAGTGAGTGTTGCGCTAGTGCCAAAACTCCAAGCTCAGCTCGGACATACCCTTGAGTTACTTGTCAACGGCAGAGCCGTCTCCCCACCTGGGACCGCCACTACGTTCAAGGTCACTGATCTGGATCCCGGCGCGTACAGCCTCCAGGCGGTGGTACTCAATTCGCATGGTAACGAAATTGCCAGGTCTGCAACTGATACCGTGTATGTTCACCACCACAGGCGCCATCATCGTTAGCGTCACACCGAGCGCCTCAGCTCAATAAGCAATATCAAGTTTTTAGTTTAACGTCCTGCTGTGCCCGTGACTGCCTTTCTCCCTTCATCGGTTCGTTTCCGTTTGGCCAAACAGAGCACCGTCGCAAGGGCTATGCTTTCAATCAGCCTCATCGCCTTCTGAGCTGTGCGGCTATGTCGCGGAGAAGGGTCTTGACGGCGAGCTCGGCCCGCTTTCTCACGGCCTCAGCTTTTTCCTTGATGCGCTGCATCTGTGCTTTTTGTCGTTCCAGGAGCTCGGGCGGAAATTGAATGGCTTCCATTTTGTCATGCTCACGTCGCCACTCCTGTACCTCTCGTTCTAACTGCTTGCGCAATTTTTCCTGGTATTTTTGTTGCCTTAATATTTGCTCCTTGCTTGCCTTCTTGGCCGCTTGAGCCTCCTTTTGGATCTGTCTGGCTGCTTCGAGTTGTTTGCCGGCCTGACTAACCTCGGCTTCCCTCGCATCCATCTCGGCGTGTAGGCGCTTTTCAGCGGCGCGTTGGCGTACGGGATCAGCGGAAAGGCTTTTTCCGCGTACCCGTGCTGCTTGCTTTTCTGCCTCACGCCATGCGGTCTCTGCCTCTTCTTTAGCGCGCCGTGCCTTTTCTAAAGCATCCTGTATCCTCTGTGCCTCCAATTTTTGTCTTTCGCGTTCAGCCTGAAGTTTGGCTTTCTCTTCAGCGCGCCTTTGCTCAAGCGCTTCCTTATATTCAGCAATGATCTTTTCAGATTCTTCTGCTGCGGCTCGGCGTGCGGCTTCGGTGGCATGTTTCTCTTGTCGCGCCTGTTCTAACTCCTGCGTGTGTCGCGCGAACGCGGCCTCAAGCTTTCGGCGTTCTTCAGTGATATTGATCTTGATCTCCTCGCGAAGCCTTTTTTCAATTGTGAGTTGTTCAAGGTGTTTTCTTTCCAGCTCCTCCCTAATGCTCTGGATCTTGCCTAGCTCCTCTGCGTTGTGCGCATAGGTAGCCTCTAACTGTGATTTTTCTTCACGTAGCTTTTGCTCCGCTTCTTGCTTAAGCTGTTGTATCTTTTCTGCTTCTTCCTTGTGCCTTTTGGCGGCATCGGCTTCTGCCTTCCGTTTGGCCTCCTCTATCCCTAATCTAAGGCGCTGTGCTTCCTTGAGGGCTTGGCTTGCGTGGACGGCCTCTGATTCAATTTTGTTCCGTTCTGAACGAAGTTGGTCGGCTGCACTTTTTTGCGCCATCTGTTTGGCCACTTCGGCTTCGGATTTCAGTCTCAGGGCTTCTTCAAGTTGCATGGTGGCCTTCGCGAGGTCTGCCTTCAGAGCGGACACGCGAATGTCTGCCTCAAGGGTATCGGGCGTAGGGTTTTCTGCTTTTTTGTTTGGGGGTTTTTCCTTCTCTTTCTTCTTTAATGAAGGAGTTAGAAAGGGCACCTTTGCTTTACGAGGCGCAGTTCGTGCTTCTTGAGGGGAGTCTTGCGGCGTTTGAGAGAGTTTATGCTGGATCTTGATCTGTGCTTTGTACGGGGTATTGAGGAGGCCGTCGGCTAAATAACATGCGTCGAAACCACGCTGTGTAAGCAAAAATGCCCCCAATGAACTGCGGTCGCCCGTGTCGCAATATACAACGTAACGAGTATTGTTGTTCTTGTCGTCTGCGAGTTTTCCGGCTTCAAGGACATGTAAAGGCATGTTAAGGCTGCCTTGGATACCCGAATCTTTATGTTCGTCGGGAAATCGTACGTCTAGCCAGACAGCGCCTTCCATCACCATTCTCTGTGCCTCCGCATAGCTGACTGACCTGAGCGTTGGTTGTTTGATGAGCTCAATGAAGTCATGCTTTGTGAGACGCATTAACTGGCCGCTGGTTAACATGGTCACTGTGGCATTGCGTGCCGCATCAGCGACCAATGCTTCTTCACCGAAACTGTCGCCCTCGCGTAGATCACCAAGTTTGATTTCTTTTTTCCCTCTCAAAGTGCTGCGGGAAACTTCACAGCGGCCTTTTTGGATGACATAGTAATAGTCACCGGGACCCCCCTGTTTAATAATGACATCGCCCGCCTTTACTTCAACACTTTCCATCAGGGTAAAAATCCGTTGAATATTCCCGGCCGGGATCCTGGCAAAGAGCTCTGACTGCAGCATTCGTGTCATCCAATCAACTGGCTCTTCGGCCTCGATCTCAATCACCTCCATTTCACCGTCGGTACTGCGGCGCCCTCCCTTGGCGAGTAATTTATTTAATCGGGTACGGTCAATTTCGAGGACAGTGACTCGACTCTTGGCCTTTGCGGAGAGCTGACGTGGTTGAAGCTGGGCGAGTGCGTATCGCGCCGTATCGGATCCACCGGTAACTTTCCGTACGACCTGCCCATCGGATGACATTTCCAACTCGCCTTCCAGAAGGTAAAAGCAAGAATTATCTTTATCGCCTTGCTTGAAGACATACCGGCCTTTCCGATATTCGCGAACCTGTACATGGTTGATTATTTCGTTTTGGTACTTCGGTGAAAGCGCCTCGATAGGCACCAAGTTCCTCACGAAATCTTCAAGCTGTCGGTCTTTTATTCGCATTTCGTTCTGATCGAGCTCAAATATTATGTGGTTTTTAGCATCTCAGCATCCGGCACGACGAAGCGCAAGTGAATGGGACGAGGCAGTTAGATGCGACGATTGCATCTATTAATCACGTATTTTTGAGAGCTCTACTGGCCACAAAGTTTCACGTGCCCCTATAAAGCAAAGCATAGATGGTGAGCTACAGAAAGTGGCCGAATTTCCCTTCAAATCAGCCATAATTGCCAGTGGATGCTTATATCTTTCTGAATTCTGCTGCAAAATCCTTTTAACATACTGAGGGTACTTCAGTACCTTGGGGTAGCGTTTCGCATATCTATGATAGTTTAGGTAGCAACATGCGGTTTAGTGGCCAGCATGCAATTCTGTGAAGGAGAGCCCAAAAAGTACGGTGGCAATCCGTTTAAAGACGCATCTGCGTTGAGGCGTCGCAGAGTGTGAGCGATGTACGATCGTACAGTACGGCTGTGAGCCTCCAGGTGTTGGCGCTGTCAAGGTACCTTGGAATGCCGTTCGACAAAGATCTGGATGGCCTCATAGTACTTCTTATCTGGATTGGTGCCACAGTAATCAATAACCCAGATGATCAGGCCACCATGTCCAATTTTAATATCTTTGTTCGCGTTATTTGTCCAGTTGTAGCCGCTGATAAAACCCTGCGCCCATGACACATAGCCATCAATGGCTGCTTCGTTCTGATCCTCAACCCGCCGCATGAATGCATCACAGCTATGGCCTCCGAGGCCGGAGACCGTTGCGCCATGTGAGGGCGCGATGCTCATTATGGCAAGATACAGTAAGGTGCCAGCTCGCCACGCCAACGACGCGTTATGGCATCCGCCCTTTCCGTATCCAATCTGGCTCATCTTCGTGTTTTGATGGGGCAGCCTCTTATGTGAACGGAGTGAACGGCGACGATGTATCGTCGTGAATGGCGGTGTGTATTGGTATGGCGGTCCCCCTGCGGAGAAGCGCTAACCCGATCACAGATAGGGGCAATTTACTGATGGTGATACCTGGCGATGTCTGCATAATCCGGGGCAAGCGCCCTTTTGTTGGGCGCATTATGCTAGCGCTTTGATGGCAAGTCTGCCCCATAAGGGCGTGCGGGACAACTTAGCGCGTAAGGTAACGGTGGGTTGCCGGCAATTGCCTGATAAAGTTTATGGTATCTTTAGAACTCAAGAGCGTTCACGGTCGTGGATCTCGTGCTGATTATAGAACTGGTCGGTCGTACGGTGCCGTTTGTGTTCTCTGGGGTTCGCTATCGATCGCCTCGCGGGGCATAGTGAGCAATTGGCTCCCGGATCCATACGGGGCTCACCATTCCGATAGGCTGTTTGAGGCCACGTTGTTTGCAGAATAGGCGATAGATGTCGTTGCTTAAATATTTTGCTCTCTCGATGGTGATTAGCGGGATGGTGTGCCTCGGCGGCTGTGAGGGGCCAGCGGGTTCCCCGGGGCCACCTGGCCCGCCGGGCCCCCAAGGCCCCCAAGGCCCTCAAGGGCCACGGGGGCCGCAAGGCGCACTGGGCGTGCCAGGCGAGGGGGGCGCGCCCGGCCCCCCCGGGGTTCCCGGGGCACCGGGCGTGCCAGGCAGCTCGTTGGATCAGGGGGCGGAGCTAGAGATTGCCGAGGAGGTGGTCATCGCCCCTGAACTCCCTCCCCCCGTGATCCCAGGCTATGAAGTGGTGACGATTAGCCAACCGCTTGGTCCGAGGCAGCTCCTGTTGGGACTTCGTGCAGATTGCCCCCGCGGGAAAAGGCCACTGGGCGGGGGCGTCCGCTCAAGCCGGGAAATGGTACGCGTATTCTCCTCGGGACCAAACTCAGGAACTTCGCCGAGCGCCTGGGTGGTGGGTGTGCAAAACACGTCGATTTCTTTCACGATAACGGTCACCGTCTACGCCGTGTGTGCAACAACTGAGGAATCGTGATCGCCAGGCTTGTTTAATCCCGGAACGTCACCTTGCGAAGGGGCTTGGTTGACCTTATGCAACGATGGAAAATGGAGTAGCCGTGTGCAACTTTCCTATGACCGGGGCAATGATGAGGATGTTTGCCGCTTTAATTTTAGCTCCAGTAGTTCAATAGCCATGTCGGGTACGTTTTTGTGCTCCGCGGCGCCAATGGGAAGGAGCCAGTGATCAATTTCTTGTATATCGACCCTTAGCATCTCCGACAGTTCATATCGCGTCAGCTCGTTCTCGACCATCATTTCTATCAGTTTGTCTCGATTGTTCACGGCCTCACCCCGTATGGGTGAGTATAGTCAATAGCGTGCTAGCGATAACGCTCAGCGATCGTATGCCCTGTTCTTTCATCCGCCCAGTGGACTTGGTATACGACGGAATGGCGTTCGTGTAACAGATCGCTTTCTAAATGGGACAATGCGTTCGGGGCTGGACTTTGACGTTTGTGAGCGGGCCAACCAGCAGATCGCGGCATAACGCGTCGTTTTATCTATCGAATCAAATCGCTTTTCTCTGCGCAGGTCACACATCGATCGGAATAGGGCAGCACTTCAAGTCGTTCCTTCGGAATCGTTCTCCCGCAAATCGCGCAGATGCCGTACTCATCCCGATCGATATGGACAAACGCTTTCTGAATCGCCGCGATCTCCATGCGGGCGGCCTCACCTAGTGCATCGAGCACCTCTTCATTTTCGCGTTCGACTGCCTGTTCTGCAAAGTCTTGTTCAAGCGGCTTTTCGGTATGGCGAACGTCCTCTTTTATTTCATTGAGACGCTGCTTGAGTTCTGCACGTCGGTTCGCAAGTCGCGCGCGGATTTCATCATGATCTGTCATATCAGCTCTATAGACTCTGAAGCTTTAATGTAAAGGCTGCTAAGCTTTGACCATTAGAACGAAGAGCTGGTTCAAAGCGGAACACAGAACGCTGTTAGGGAGTGAGGCAAGCCGCACATTATTTACCCTTTCCGGGGACCCCAGGGACACCGGACTCTCATGAGCCATGAAAGTCGATATATGAAAGTATAGTCATTCGACCGGTGCTGTGCTGCCGATTCGCTGCGACGGTGACTTGCAGCAGGGCATTTTGCGTAAAGGCCAGATTTGGCCCTATTCCAAGGGGAGCCCCTGAGGTTCAACAAACGTCATCGCGATCCAGATGCCGAGATAATGCGTAATTGTGATGACGGCGACCGTAATGACCGCATGTTCCGTAATGACTATTAGGGGGGAGTCGCCAGAGTCTGTGGCAAGTTTATAGCTGAGGGCGCTAATTAACGTCAGCCCCCAGACCACCGCAATCCAGATCGCAACGTCCAATCTGAATAGCAAGACTGGAATCACAAAGGTCAAGGCAAATGCGGCCTTTGATAGCAGGGTTGCAAACGTCGCCTCCCATATCTGCCGCGTAGAATACCTGTTTTTTGATTCTTCTGATATGTGAATGCCAAGCGCATCCGAAAAGGCATCTGCTATAGCGATTGTGAGAATTCCTCCGATCACCGCGATCCGAGAATGCGTTCCTGAATAGAGCCCTACCATCAAGCCGAGGGTGGTAATCACTCCAGATGTGATTCCAAAGCTAAGTCCTGTCTTAATGGATTCTTT
>JAPUIX010000184.1 GCA_027296625.1 Gammaproteobacteria bacterium
TCATCGTCATTTCGCTGTTATGTGCCGCGGTCATTCTGTTTGCGTACGACAAATGGTGGATAGGTGGACCGCCAGAGAAATCCATTGCGGTTTTGGCGTTCGAGAACATGAGTGCCGATCCGGATCAGGAGTATTTTTCCGACGGCATCTCGGAGGAACTGTTAAACCTGTTGTCGAAGATTCCACAGCTAACGGTGATCTCGCGTTCCTCAGCGTTTTCATTCAAGGGCAAAGAAATCACTATCCCCGAGGTGGCAGAGCTGCTGAATGTTGCATTCGTGCTGGAAGGATCGGTGCGCAGGGACGGCGACCGCGTACGCATCACGGCACAGCTTATCGAGGCGCGCTCTGACTCGCACCTCTGGTCAGAATCCTACGACCGGACGCTTGACGATATCTTCGCCGTGCAGGATGAGATTGCCGGGGCAATCATTGATGCGCTCAAACTGAAGCTCGCGCTGGTCGAGGGCGTGGCGGAGCAGCCCACTGTTATCAAAGCGGCCAATACCGATGCTTATGACGCCTATCTCCGCGGGCGCGAGTTGATCTATCGCCGGGAAAATCTGGAGGACGCTGTTCGCCATCTCGAGCGCTCCCTGCGTCTGGACAACAATTTTGCGCCGGCGCATGCGCAATTGGCTATAGCCACTATACTGCTGACCAATTATGGCCAGACCACCCCGGAGGAGGCACGGCGAACAGCCATTCCACACCTAGACCGCGCTCTGGAACTCGAACCCGGCCTTGCCGAGGCACATGGGGGCCGGGCGTTGCTCGCAAATGTTTTGAACGATCCGGAGTCCACGATTGAGCATGCCCAAAAAGCACTGGCACTGAACCCGAACTACGCCGATGCCATGAATTGGTTGTTGATCGCGTATTCCAATCTCGGCCGCTATGAGGAGGTGAATGCAACTCGCAAGCAAATGCTGGCTACAGACCCGCTGACTATTATCGGTCGATTCAACTACGGTGGATGGCTGGGCCGGTCCGGACGGGTCGAAGAGGCCCACGAGCTCGCCGATCAATTGCTCGCCCAAAGCCCACGATGGGGGTATTCGCTGCATGCCAGCGTGTCGATCTTTGCTGAGGGCAAGATTGCTGAGAGCTTGTCCTGGGCCTTAAGAGAGTCGGCGGCCTCTGGTGTGGGGTCAATCTCTATGTATTCTGGATTCGTAGAGGTTGGTGAATACGATGAGGCACGGCGCATCAACCCGAGTGTGACTGACTGGCCCGATCTCGCCGAAGGGCGTTTCGACGAAGCGATCCGGGCGGCACAAAGGAGAATGCAATTGGCTCCGGAAAACGAATTCGCGGTGTGGGCGGCTGCCGAGAGTTTGTACGACGCAGGTCACATTGATGAGGCGCTGTCGCTATATGCGCATTTGCTCGATTTCGTACCTGAGGGTCGACCAATTTCCAGCCCAATTGGGCTTTATCGAAGCAACAACGAGACGATGATGCGGTTGGCACTGGCCCGCAGGAAAGCGGGCGATGAGGACGGTGCGCAAGCTGCCGCACGGATCGCCACGCAGGACCATGCTGCACTCAGCGCGGTGGGAGCAAGGGATCGGTTTCAGTTCCGGACAGAAGCGATGATTGCTGCATTCGAGAATAATCCGGATCGCGTCATCGCCGCACTGAAATCAGCTATGCAAAGTGGACTACGGAATCCGCACGTCTTTGACGATCTTATTTTTGAAGAGTTGTGGAACGAGCCACGTTTTGTCGCAATTCAAGAGGAATTAGACGCAATACTCGCCGTGGAACACGACAAAGTATTGCAGCTGATTTGCTTCAATAATCCGACTCCTGATAACTGGCAGCCCCTGCCGGAGACCTGTGAAGGGGTGGTGGAGAAGCTGGTACTTTGACTACCTGAATGGCGATGCCTCGACGTCCGCTTGTGGCCGAAAGCAGACGTTCGATCTTGCTGATTTGGTACTGAATGAATGACCGCTATTGGGAAAAGCGGACATTAAACCAATATTGGGTTGAACGACCGCTTTCGACCCGAAATAGTGGACATAGCGGTCAACATATTTTGCGTCTAGCCTTAATACTATACTGACCGATTGGAGAATCGACGTGAACTGGGTAGCCATTGGGGCAATTGGAGAGCTGGTTGGAGGCGCGGCTGTCATCGCGACTTTAATCTATCTCGCCGTTCAATTGAGACAAAATACAAAGGGGATACGCGCTCAGTCGTATTACAACGTCGTATCCGGAAAGAATGCCCTGTATCGAGAGTTGGCCGCGAATAAGGAGCTCTTCAACATCATTGGTCAAGGGAGGGCTGCCCGCAGATCCACCGTTTGAATCGGTAACGGACGGTGCGAGAGCACATTTGATCTTTTATGCTTTCATGAATGAATTTGAGACCACCTTTTTGCTCTACAAAGCTGACGCGGTAGAAGAAGACATTTGGCTTCGCGATAAGGCACAAATGGCTGGAATGATTGGGTTTCCTGGCATGATCAACTGGTGGAGCCTGGCCCAGCAGTATTTTCACAAGGCTTTCGTGGCCGAAGTTGCTGCCACTGAACCAATACTTCCGATAACTTACGATCCATCAACTGGAAAATTCGTCCAAATGCTGCCTAAAGACGGTAAGTGGTTTGACTAACGGATGTCATGGAATCCCTGATATACCTATGAGATGAGACAGCTTTTTGTGGCGGGTCCCAATGGCCGCTATTGGCCGAAAGCAGACTGTCATATTGAGATTGTCGGCTGACTTGAATGACCGCTTTTGATGAAAGCAGAAATTCGATCCTGGGCCACCACCGAAGACGATCCAGAACGTCCGCTTTCCGCTCCAAACCGGACATTAAGCTAGAATTGGGCAAAAGGTCCGCTAATGACCCGAAGCGGACATTCCCAGTCGCCCCAACATGTCCTGATTAAGTTGACTATCGGGCAGCCCGACCATTCTTCAACTACGCTTAGGCCATAACAACGAAAAAGCCAAACCCGCCGAAAGACGGGAACGGAAAGCCACGGGTACTCGCATTCTCCGCGACGCCACCTGCGACGCGTCAGGAGGCCTTTTGAGATTCCCGTCCGTTTTCTAATCAGT
>JAPUIX010000185.1 GCA_027296625.1 Gammaproteobacteria bacterium
AAGTAGCAATTCACTAGAAGTCTAAATTAGACAGAAGTAGAGACATGGCCAAGAAAGCCGAACCAAAAACAGGCGGCTAGCTCCCCAATTTAAAATACCCGTTGATTACCTGGTATATCGGGTGGGGGGGCTGAGGAGAGAGACGTGTGCGCTCATGGAATACCTCACACTAATATTTTTTTGTAATTTTTTTCGGGGAGATAATCCTACCAATAAATCAGCAAAAGCGGACGTTCAACTATCGCTGGTGGAGGTCGGCTAAGTGCCCACAGGAGACATACAACAACTCAACGGATGAGTTTTTTTGCCCTCAAGATACATCAGCAACCCTCGTAGTTTTTCTCAAAGCATTCGACGGCTAGATTAGGCGCTTTGTCTATCTGTTCGGGAGTCATTTGCTCTTCGATTATACCGCGGCCCCGTATTGCATCTTAATTTCCTTTTGTTGCCGCAATATGCCACCAAATGTATGCGCGGGTTAGGTTCTTGACTACATTTTGTCCCAAAGCGAAAGCCTTTCCCAAATTGTAGTAATCTTTCGAGAAATGGGCCTTTAATCCTTATGATACCTTATACTCCCAGTTTTAATCGCAGCAGCATCAAATATCGACTGGCATGTACACTAAATATTTCGGGTTAACGGAAGAACCTTTCTCAATCGCTGCCAATCCGCGATTCATGTATATGAGCACCCGCCACCGAGAGGCGCTGGCGCATTTATTATATGGAATCCGTAGCGACAGCGGTTTCGTATTGCTCACCGGAGAAGTAGGTACGGGCAAAACCACGGCGTGCCGGTGTCTACTCGAGCAATTACCTGATAACACCAATGTTGCATTTATCCTGAATCCCAAGGTCTCTGTCATCGAATTGCTAAGTAGCATCTGTGACGAACTTGGTATCGCGTACCCGGAGCGTGATCGCAGTGTCAAAACACTTGTTGATGCGATTAATCACTACCTGCTCGAGCACCATGCGGAGGGACGCAACACCGTGGTCATTATTGATGAAGCGCAGAATCTCAGTGTCGATGTACTCGAGCAACTGCGTCTCCTGACTAATCTCGAAACCAATGAGCGGAAACTCATGCGTATCATTCTGCTCGGACAACCAGAACTGGAAACGATATTGTCACGCCCCGAACTCCGGCAGGTGGAGCAACGCATCACAGCGCGATATCACTTGCAGCCGCTGCTTCGCTCGGAGATCAATGCCTACGTATTGCACCGGCTTGCAGTGGCTGGGTGCCAAGAACCCGTGTTTTCGGCGCGGGTGCTCGCCAAACTATATAGTAAAACACGTGGTATTCCCCGGCTGATCAACGTTATATGCGATCGTGCGATGCTGGGTGCCTATGTGAAGTCGCGGCGTAAGATAAACGGCTCGATACTCAATAAAGCGGCCAGGGAAGTGCAGGGGCGATCGTATCAACACCGATGGATGCTACGGGGAACGATTGTCGCGTCCGCATTGCTGGTCGGTGCCGCGGCCACGGCAGCATTGTTCTATGTCAATGGTAAGGAAATTACCATGATGCTGCCGCAACGATCGGTCGAACTACCACCAAGCGTTGTCGTCGAGCCACTGGTCGTCGTGAAACCGGAGGTGACGCCGCAATGGCCTGATGAAGCGGTTGCCAGGGACGATGCTTTTACGGCCGCATATTTAACGCAGTTCAAACAATGGAATATACCGTTAGCCACAGGCAATGCTGATCCTTGCACGCAAGCGATCAGTCTGGGTCTACGCTGTTTTTCGGGAGTTGGCAATCTGGGCAGTCTGGTCAGAAACAATCGACCGGCGATCTTGACGTTGGTGGATAACGAAGGTCGGCTGTATCACGCGACATTGCTCGTGCTGGAGGATGAGTTGGCAACGCTGGCATTTGCTCACGGTATCGAAACGGTAGCGGTACAGGATCTGGAAGCGCATTGGCGGGGCCAGTATCAGCTGCTGTGGCGTACTGCGCCAAATGGTTACACTACCATCAGACCGGGCAGCCGCGGCCCGGGCGTGACCTGGTTGACGAAAAACCTGCTCGCTGCAGGCGTAAAGTCGGTGCAGGTGAATAACGATTATGATGAGGACGTCGTCGCGGCGGTGCGAGCATTCCAACGCAATCATGGACTGGTGACTGACGGCATCGCGGGTCGCCAAACATTGATACAGTTGAATTCGGCAAACGACAAGTCGATTCCCCGGCTCAGTAACCGAGGGGGTGGCTGACATGTCATTCATTCTTGATGCAATTGCGAAATCGGAGCAGGAGCGACAACAGCAGGAAGTGCCCGGCGTACGGGCGCTGGCACTGCCAGCCGGTGGTGTACAGCAACCGCGGCGTGTCCTGCCTTATTTTATAGTTGGTACTTTACTATTGAACGCAGCATTGTTCGCGATATGGATGCAGTCAGGCCAGACTCTGCTCGATAGTTTCTCGCCAACGCAGATTGAAAACATAGATCGGAGAGACGAGCAGGCCATCGTGCCAGACAATGCAACCCCAGCAGATACCGCTATATCAGTTGGAATCGCGGCCAATGAAACCACCCCCGAAGTGGTCGTGGAGATCTATAACAGGGCATCAATGAATGAACCGATCGCCAAGCAACAAAGCGCGACTCCGAGGACCAGTGAAGCGGATACAGGTCTCGTGGACGGGCCTGAAACTGTGCAGTCGGAACCCGCGGCAACGACGACAGGCGGAGACAACACTGCGTGGAATCGCGTTGAGCCGGACAGGTTGTCGAATAAAGCGCGCTCCGGGCAACACGCTGAGCCTGTGCAGGACTTGAAAGACACCGGTGTGATGCAGCGCAAGGTATCAAGTCTCAGCGAATTACCGAGCACCCTACGTAAAGATCTGCCAACGATGATCTTTTCCGGCCATCTCTACTCGAGCAATCCGGACTCGAGCGTTGTGTTCGTGGACGAGGGACGTCCAGTGATGAAAGGACAACAGATTATGAACGAACTTTTCTTGCATGAGATTACGCCAACCGGCGTGATCGTGGAGTTCAGAGGCTATCTCATCGAGGTCGGTGTATTGCAGAACTGGACTCTGAACTAGCCCGCATGTCCGCTCCTTTAATCGGGCGTCACTGTCAAGCACCCGTTTCAAACGGTTGCTATTTCGGGTTGTCTCTTGTGTGGACTGAGCGTCCGCTGTGTGCCGAAAGCAGAAGTTAATCCAGGGATTTTGAACGACCGCTAACGGGAAAGCTGACCTTCAAATTTCATCGTTCAAGGGCGGCTATGTGCCCTAAGGAGACCTCCGAGGTTGCTGATATTCTATATATATTTCATTTATATCGGCCTGATAGTCATAAAGACAGTTGATTATATAATTCGCAGCACCGGGGTGTATAGTTATACCAAGTGCAATCAATAAGCGCGCCCTTACCACGCAGGGAAGGGATGACGGCCACCCTTCTATAAGCTGCTCATTGCAGCGACCGCCTAATAGAAACAATAAAAGAAAGAAAATTCTCGGTCCAAT
>JAPUIX010000186.1 GCA_027296625.1 Gammaproteobacteria bacterium
AAGTTAGTACAACAATATTCTGATAAATTATCCTGTCTTATTCATGCTTACCTGCATCGGGTAGAAGGTGACATAAGCAATGCCAATTACTGGTATAGGCGTGCTGGTGTGGATATGCCCGACAATAGCTTGGAAGATGAATTACATCGTTTGTATGAAATGACTGGTGGGAGAAAGAAAGATCATCCACAGTCATGATCTGACATTGATATTAAGTGTCCGCTTACGGCCAGAAGCGGACCTTCTCGCCAGCTAGACGTCTAGGAACCAGTTGACGTGCGTGCATCTGTTTGGCTGAATTGACGGGGCTATGTACAAACATTCTTGCTGTTATAGGCGTTGTTAATCGACCTTAGGGTGGCCGGTATCCCTTCAACGAACTCCAGATCAATTGCCGCGAGTACCGTGTTGCTGACGGTTCTCGCGATGCTGGCATTTGCAGCCAACTCTTTGTTGTGCCGACTTGCTTTAAGACAGGAACTCATCGACCCTGCAAGCTTCGCTACTGTCAGGGTGATCTCCGGCGCGGTGTTGCTGAGTCTCATCGTACTGCCTCGCTGGCGAGCCCGCGGCCGCTCTTCAGCCGATTGGCGCTCTGCCACCTTGCTATTTACCTACATGGCCTTCTTTTCCTTCGCGTATCTGTCGCTCAGTGCAGGTACAGGCGCGTTAATTCTATTTGGCGCAGTTCAGCTTACGATGTTTATCGTTGCGCTGCGGGGTGGCGAGCAGTTCCCATTGTTGTCATGGGCCGGGCTCACTCTGGCCATTCTCGGACTGGTGTACCTGGTCTCACCGGGCGTGACTGCACCCGACCTCTTGGGTGCCGTCCTAATGGCCATCGCCGGGATCGCCTGGGGGTTCTATTCGTTGCTGGGTAGGGGCGCCGCCGATCCCCTGGAGGCCACTGCTAACAACTTCATTTACTCGGTGCCCTTAGTGATCATCGTCAGCCTCTTGTTCATCGGCGACTTTCACGGCTCTTCTAGTGGCCTGGCCTTGGCGGCGGCCTCAGGGGCTATCGCCTCTGGCTTGGGCTATGTTATATGGTATACGGCGCTTCGTGGTCTCACGGCCACCGGTGCAGCCACAGTTCAGCTCTCTGTTCCCGTGATCGCTGCCTTCGGCGGGGTCCTCTTGCTCTCCGAACAGATAACACTGCGCCTGTTGTTAGCCTCCACCGCAACGCTCGGCGGTGTCGCGATCGTGCTGTCCCAGCGAGCTGTGCAGGCGCCATAACCATAAGCGGACGGACGGTGTCCTTCGCTGGCGGGTGGCAGAATCCCTGCAGAGTTTCACTTCTAGATTGGCATCATGTAACAAACCGCATCGCCAACGAGAACAATGGTGCCATAATCACGAATGTCCGCTTTGGGTCGGAAGCGGACATTGCGCCTTAGTCAGTTAATCCCTAGAACGTTCGTACGGAGCATTATGAGTGCTGTATTTAGGGACTCCTAACCGCCATTTATCTCCACTTTTTGATTGAAGAAAAGTAGTACCTTTTCCCTCGCGCGTGCGCGCGTAGTTGTTACCTAATCGTTACCTAATCCATTTGAATATAAGTAAAGTAATCTATTTAAGTTACTGTATATAAGCTATTCGTAAATTAAAACTTAGCGCTATATACGGTAGCTACGAGCCACTGTACCCGTCCCCAGCGCCACCAGATCCGTTGGACAGGCGTGCGCCCGATCATGCCGTATAGAATGACGGCAACCGCCCCAAATGAGAGCCAGAATCCAGCCGAAATGACGGCAAAGGGGTCGATAACCAGAACAACCCCTAACGCCAGGAGCAAGAGATCTATCGATGCGATACGACGATGGGTGAGCACACCCGCCATCACCAGCGCTATCATAACCAGCGCGCGTTGTGTGGGTACCGAGAACCCAGCCAAGGCGGCATAGGCGAATGCAGCTAAAAGGCCCGCAATCGCAGCAAAACGTGGCGCTGCAAGATATTGGACGGTAACACCGGCGAGAGACCACAACCAACGCGCCAAAAAAAATACCAAGCCCGCAATCAGCCCTATATGCAATCCCGAGATCGCCATGAGGTGATTGGTACCGGTACCGGTCAGCACCTGCCACTGGGATTGTGACATTTTATCGCGAACGCCGATGGCCAAAGCGCCGACCAGACCCGTCTCTGGCGCGTCACCCAGGGCGCCCTGAATAACGTCCCAGAGTCTGTGACGGAGACGCTGAATCGACGCGACCTTGGCCGTATCAAGGCGCTGATTCGCGGGATGCTTGACGACATAGCCTGTGGCTCGAAGCTTTTCGCGGAAAAGCCAGCCCTCGTAGTCAAAACCCCCGGGATTCATAAAACCGTAGGGCCTTTTCAGGCGAACAGCCAGTCGCCACGGCTCACCGGGACTAAGTCGAGGTCGGTTGCCATACCAATTCAGTCGCACCCGTCCCGGGGGATCCCAGTCGCGCCCGTCGAACACGAGCCGCTCGATATCAAGTTCAAAACGGACCGCACGACCTCGTGGCGTGGGCAGCGATGCGACTGTCCCTTCGACGGTCACCGTCTGGCCTTCAATGGCCTTGGGGAGTGCATCAGAAAGGATCCAATCGGCCCGAAAGAGCGCCCATAGAAAGCCACAAAGGAAAAATGCAGGGAGTCGGAGCCGACGCGTGAAGAGGATAAGACCAACGCCGACGGGGATAAGGAATATAAGGCGGCTATCGGGCAGGGACGTCAGTTGAATGCAGGCCAAAATGCCCAAGAGAAACGCCAGGATACCGAGACGCATGACGGATTATCCGACTTATGCGCCGAGCAAGGCCGCGCGCCCGCGCCAATGCATTCGGGGTGTTGTACCAGAGGAGAGGATGGATCCTAGAAAGGCGTTCAAGATCATTTCTTTATTACTTGTTTTACATAGTAATATACGCAATGGCGCCCAACGACACCGGACGATCGTCGGTGCTGCGCATCAGAAACGCATCGTCCCAGCCATTTTTGCGCCAGAAGCGGGGACCGGCACCTTTCAGTTATAATAGCGGGCCTTTTGCACGCCAAAAACACAAAAAAATGGGCCTAAGAAGAATCTTTAAGCGCTATCTGCCAGAAAGACACGAGCTCCACAACCACAAACATCTGCGACTATTTGGCGAGCGCCTTCACGATCCGAACCTGTGGCATTTGACCCGCCGATCGGCAGCAGGGGGGGTTGCGGTGGGGCTTTTCGTTGCCTTTGTCCCGATCCCACTCCAGATGATTCTGGCTGCTGCCGTAGCCATCGTAGTGCGCGTCAACCTGCCACTGGCGATTGTCTTCGTCTGGGTCAATAATCCCATCACCATACCGCCACTATTCTATCTTGCCTACCGGACCGGTAGCGCCATCATGAATATCCCGATCCGTACCATCGAGTTTGAATTCTCGTATCAGTGGTTTGTCGAAACCTTGGCGATTATTTGGCAACCGTTCCTTCTGGGCTGCTTGGTATTCGGGACCTTGAGTGCCGTGGCCGGATACTGGCTTATGCGCTTCTTGTGGCGCGTATTCGTAGTACGCAAATGGGCCAACAGGCGAAATTCGAGGGCGAAGACTTAAGTCACATCGGCTCAAGGTGTCCATCGGTCAAGTGCATTATGCGATCCATACGCCCTGCCAGGCGCATGTTATGCGTCACCGCCACGAGACTTGTACGATAGGCACTATTCAGTTCAAGTATCAGATCAAACACCTGATCTGCCGTATGCTCATCCAAATTGCCTGTCGGTTCATCCGCTAATATGCATTGAGGCGTCGTCACTAAAGCACGAGCTATTGCTGCTCGCTGCCGTTCTCCTCCAGACAACTCTCCTGGCTTATGATGCAGTCGATCACCGAGTCCGACCCGCTCCAGTAGATCAGCCGCCACTTGCTTCACCGAATGAGGCTCAGCGCCCCTGATTAAAAGTGGCATGCACACGTTTTCTAACGCCGAAAACTCCGGCAACAGATGGTGAAACTGATAGACGAAACCCAACGCACGATTGCGGAGCCTGCCACGTTCGACTTCATTTAACGACGTCATCACACTGCCGTCGACGCTGACTTCTCCCTTCGTCGGCATATCGAGGCCGCCAAGAAGATGCAGGAGAGTGCTCTTTCCAGAGCCGGATGCACCGACAATGGCAATGCGATCGCCAGCGTTAACAGCGAGGTCTACGCCGCGCAGCACATCGACTCTGATGCGCCCTTCAACAAAGGATTTATGCAGATCGTGACAGGATAAAATCGGCGCTTCATTCATAGCGCAGAGCTTCGGCTGGCTGCGTACGTGCTGCACGCCACGCCGGATAGATCGTTGCGAGTATACACAGGAAGAAGGCAACGATACTAATTCGGACAACATCTATCCACTGCATATCCGAAGGCACCTCGCTGATGTAATAGACATCGGGCGACAGGAACTGCACCTCAAATAACGCCTCAATACTGGGCACAATGGTCTCCACGTTGCTCGCCAGCCATACGCCCGCCACCACGCCCAGAATAGTCCCTACAAGGCCTATTACGGTACCTTGCACCATGAAGATCCCCATGATACTTCGCGGTGTAGCGCCTAACGTACGCAGAACGGCAATGTCGGCCTGTTTATCGGTCACAACCATGACCAGGGTCGATACGATATTAAATGCCGCCACTGCGACAATCAGGGCCAGTATGACGAACATCACAGTCTTTTCCGTTTTTAACGCCCGGAAAAAGTTGGCATGTTGCTGGGTCCAGTCCACTACCCAATAGTTTCCCGGCAGTTGATGGACAACGCTACGAGTTATCGTGGGGGCCGAATAGATGTCATCCGTGATAAGACGAAGACCCGTGACACCGCCTTCCAGCCTGAATAACCGTGCTGCATCATCAATGTGTATCAGTGCGAGCGCACTGTCATACTCATGCATCCCAATTTCATAGATCCCAACGAGCGTAAAGCGCCGAAGGCGCGGAAGGATCCCCGCGGGTGTCACAGTAGCCTGAGGTGCCACGACTGTAATTTTGTCACCAATCTCAGCGCCCAGGGCGGCGGCAAGACTGTGACCCAGTATGGTTCCATATTCCCCCGGCTTTAGCGCCGAAAGTTCTCCTGCAATCATCTTGTCCGCTATGATGGATACCTTAGGCTCCTCGCTGGGCGAGATGCCTCTCACCACGACCCCGTTTACGCGCTGCCCGTGCACAAGCATTGCCTCGCCCCGAATGAATGGTGCGGCACCAAGAATTTTCGGATGGCTCTGAACCGCCTCGGCAACTTTTTGCCAATTACGCAACGGCTTGCCACGCTCAACGACCGTCGCGTGCGACGCCATCCCGAGGATTCGCTCACGCAACTCCTTCTCAAAGCCATTCATGACCGAAAGCACCGTGATCAACGCCAAAACGCCGAGGGCAATCCCCAGCATAGAGGTCAGGGAAATAAAAGAGATGAAATGGTTACGGCGTTTCGCCCGCGTATAACGAAGCCCGATGAATACTTCCAAGGGTTTGAACATTTCGCAGCATTATATCCTAAATGCAAACTTTTCCCCCCGGATTATGTATCGGCCGACAGTTGTGTCCGGTAGAGATCAATGAAATATCAGTGCCAAAAAGCTTGAATGCGGCGATAAATGAGATAATAGACACACGGTGAATCAAAAAAACTGAGTTTTACGATTGAAACTACTCGCCATCGATACGTCAACCGAAGCATGTTCTGCTGCACTTTTCAGCGACGGTGAGATTAAGGAACTATGGGAACTTGCGCCGCGCCGTCATGCAGAGCTCGTTCTGTCCATGATCGACACCCTGTGCGCGGATGCAGGTATTGGTGTTGCAAACCTAGACGGCCTGGCATTCGGCAGGGGTCCAGGCGCATTTACCGGCTTGCGCATTGGCGCCGGTGTTATTCAAGGAATTGCCTTTGGTTTGGACTTGTCGGTTGTGCCGGTCTCTTCGCTCGCTGCGCTCGCCCAGGGCCAGCTGAGGGAGGCAAAACGGGAGCGGGTGCTCTCAGCGATCGATGCCCGGATTGGCGAAGTGTACTGGGGCGCCTACGCATGCGGCGAGAATGGGATCATGCGAGGAGTCCTCGACGAATGCATTCGCCTACCCAGCGAGGTCCCGATACCGGAGCACGGACCGTGGTTCGGTGTCGGCAGCGGCTGGCAAGCCCACGGTGCGGCACTCGCAGCGCGTCTCGGCGAGTCCCTTAGCGCATTTGAAGCGGCGCGTTACCCAAGGGCACAGGACGTCGCCATCTTAGGTGTCGAGGGCTTCTTGCGGGGCGAGTTTGTGCCGGCTGAGTTGGCCCTGCCCGTCTATCTGCGCGATCAAGTGGTTCGATGAGCTTTGGCATCACGGCCAGTACAATCAATGTACCACATTAAGTTTTAGATATAACAAATTGGTATAATTAATATATTGGCAATTCTTGCTAGGAAAGCCAAGCACGGTCGTCAGCCGTCTTGCCCCCTCACCATCCCTTTTTGACCCGCCTAGGCCGCGCCCTTGAGGCGCTGGATGCCCGTCTGGACCGTGCCGTCCCCCTGCAGCAGCAGCCAGCGATAGCCTGGCGGCTGGGTGTCGGGGACATACTCCTGCGCCCCGGGCTTGAACTGCACGCAGGTTGACGGTGATCCAAAAAGACGCACCCCGCCTCGCTCGGCGTTGAATTCCTGGTGGATATGACCCCACAGCACTGCCCTCACCTGAGGATAGCGATCGATAATGGCAAACAACGCCACGGGATTATCCAGTGCGATCTCGTCCATAAAACGACTGCCGATAAGCACCGGCGAGTGGTGCAGGCAAATCAAGGCATATGCTTCAGGCGCCGCCCGCAATGCCTCATCCAGATAGGTCTGTTCGGATTCCGCCAAATGGCCGCCATGGGAATCGGGCACCACCGTGTCGAGTAAGATGATTTGCCATTGTGGGCCGCGAATGCTTCTTGTGAGATGGACGTTTGATGCAGGCAGAGTCTTGCCCATGACAGTCGGATCATCATGGTTACCGGGAATGCAATACACAGGTATCTTCAGGCCATTGAAGATTTCCCGTAACCTTTCATAGGCTGCTGGCACCGGTTCATGGGCGAGATCCCCTGTGGCAAGGACCATATCGGGAGGCCAGTGGTTCTCTCGGGCTAGATCGATCACACATTCCAGTGAGTTCTGTGTGTTGACACCATCAAAGGTTCTCGATGCGTCGGCATAGAGATGGGTGTCCGTAAGCTGAATGATCTTGACGGCATCAGCGGGACATTGTGTGAACATCGAATACGTCATTGAGGCCGCCTTCTAAGGACATCTGACTGATGTCTCTTTCCAGAACGAGCAAGCTTATCTAAGCTGATATAAAAGCCTGAGATGTGTATTTGTAGTATAAATCATACCAGTCAAGCTGAAGACTTCACCATGACAAGAAAAAGCATCACATTAACCGATACGCTTCATGAGTACCTTATTTCTGTATCCCTCCGTGAGCCCGATCTGCTTCGGAGGCTGCGGGAGGAAACCACGAAATTCCCTATGGCGGAGATGCAAATCGCTTCAGAACAGGGGCAGTTCATGAGCCTCCTGGTACAGATAATGGGTGCAACCAAGGCGCTCGAAGTCGGCGTATTCACTGGCTACAGTGCATTCTGCATTGCCCTTGCGCTACCGCCGGACGGCAAGCTAGTCGCCTGTGACATCAATGAGGAATGGACTTCGGTCGCGCGGCGCTACTGGCGGGAAGCCGGCGTTGCTGACAAGATTGAACTGATATTGGCACCAGGTTTGGAGACCATGGATAGATTGCTTGACCAGGGCCAGCAAGACTCCTTCGACTTCATCTTTATCGACGCGGAAAAAGAAAATTACCTCGGATATTACGAGCGATCCCTGAAACTACTACGCAGAGGTGGTCTCATTCTTGTAGATAACGTGCTTTGGGGCGGTAGAGTTGCAGATATAAACGAACAGGAAGCCGACACAGTGGCGATTCGTATCTTCAATGAACAACTTCATCAAGATGATAGGATTGCATTATCGATGCTGCCCATTGCGGATGGTCTCACCTTGGCGATGAAACGTTGATCATTCCATTTGATAAAATTCCAATGGGCCGCGGTCACCAACCGGATTCCAATCAGGTAACAACCGGGAGTAAGGCAGATGCCTGAACGCAGCAAGGTAATTGAATTGCTGAACGCGAGTGCCCCTATTGACAGCTTGCTGGCCAAGGGATGGGTCCGTACGCGACGGGATTCCAAAGACTTTTCCTTCATCGAGCTCAACGACGGATCGTGCTTGAGCAACATTCAAATCATAGCGGACGGTGCTCTTCCCAACTACGACGCTATCAAGAAGATCCCGACAGGTTCTGCAATCTCTGTAGAAGGTGCGCTGATTGCTTCCCCCGGATCGGGCCAAAACTGGGAAATTCGGGCAACAAAAATCGACATGATCGGCCATGCGCCCGATTCGTATCCGTTACAGAAAAAGCGGCATACCGATGAGTATCTGCGCAGTATTGCGCATTTGAGGCCACGCACCAACAAGTACGGCGCCATGTTTCGAATGCGATCGCAATTGTCCTATGCCATTCACCAATTCTTTCAAGACAGGGGGTTTTGGTACATCCATTCACCCATCCTTACTGGCGCAGACTGCGAAGGCGCAGGTGAGATGTTCAACGTCACGACGCTGGACCTGCACAAGGTACCCAAAAAAGAAGGTCGCGTTGACTACACTGAGGATTTTTTCGGTAAAGAGACCAAACTAACCGTATCCGGGCAGCTCTCAGCTGAGATGCTGGCGCTTGCACTGGGTGAGGTCTATACCTTTGGGCCAACGTTCCGGGCAGAAAATTCGAACACCAGTCGTCACATCTCGGAATTCTGGATGGTGGAGCCAGAAATGGCGTTCTATGAGCTGTCCGATGATATGGATCTGGCCGAAACTTTCGTGCGTTACCTGACATCGTACACCATGGATAAATGCAGCGAAGATCTGGCGTTGTTTGCGCGATTCGTCGACCAGAGCCTCATGGATAACCTGGAGAACATTGCATCCCATGAATTTGTGCGCCTTCCCTATAGCGAGGCGATTGACATCTTGGAGAAGTCCGGTGAATCGTTCGAGTTTGAAGTTGCCTGGGGAAAAGACCTCCAATCAGAACACGAGCGATACCTAACAGAACGTCATTTTGAGCGGCCCGTTATCGTGTATAACTACCCCAAGGACATCAAGGCCTTTTATATGAGACTCAACGATGACGAAAAGACCGTGACGGCGTTGGATGTCTTGGTCCCACGCGTTGGCGAGATTGTTGGAGGTAGCCAGCGCGAAGAGCGCTTGGACGTGCTCAGATCACGAATTCGGGAGACGGGATTAACGGAGGACGATTATTGGTGGTATCTGGATTCACGGCGCTTTGGCAGCGCACCGCACAGTGGATTCGGCTTAGGGTTCGAACGCTTCTTGATGTTGGTCACGGGCGTGACCAATATCCGCGACGTGATCCCTTTTCCCCGCACACCCAAACACCTGGAATTTTAAATTACTTGTTGTTGACCTGAGTTGAGGCTTGCCTCGCTCGCTAACATATGTTTATTCAATCGGAAAATTGAAATAAACATTCTTAAAAGGCTCATTTTTTAGAGTGAAATGCCACCACTCTTTTTCATAATTTACGAAACCATATTTTTCCATCACAGCTTTCAATAACAACCGATTCATACGTTGCCTCGCTCCAACTTCGCTATTATTGGTGATAGCAAATCTATGAAAACAATCATATCCTGATCCCATATCAATACTGTTATCCTTGAATCGCTCTTCTTCAGGCAGGTAACATTCCTGCAATGGTTCCTCAACGCGATATTTTGCTTGTTCTGGAACCGGCAGCGGAACAATTGTTATATCGACGGTACTGCCTCGGCTATGACTTGACTGCCCAGAAATATAGCCTTTTCCAATGAGTTCCTGCTTCTTTATGGTTGGATAAAATTCGTTTTTGGTACGTGTATCGCTAAGGTCCTGCGCCCATCTGATAAATTGATCGACCGCGTCCTGAG
Source organism: Gammaproteobacteria bacterium (assembly GCA_027296625.1). Taxonomy (NCBI): domain Bacteria; kingdom Pseudomonadati; phylum Pseudomonadota; class Gammaproteobacteria; species Gammaproteobacteria bacterium. The sequence continues at coordinate 10,046 of JAPUIX010000186.1, forward strand.
GGCGATAGCAATCGTAGATTTTCAGCGACAATGAAAACTGAACGAGTTCTTTTTGAACGTCTCCTAGTGCATCTGCTGCTTCACTCGTGAGAATACACTTATTGGCATGGTAACTTTTAATTGGTTCTCCAATAAAATTGTGAAATGAGTAATACCTCATATCCAAAACAATTGTAGGGACAACCTCTCCTAGGTTAACGAATCCCACGGGGTAGTTCATTTGGGCAGCGCTTTGCCTAAAAGATAAGAATTGAATGATAGTGAATATAATCAATACGCGCTTAGAGAATCTCTTTATGGAATCATACATACCCGCCTAACACCGGGCATTCTGCTGGTATGTGGAAAAAATAATCAGGAATTAAAGCCCGCCAAGTTCCGCCGCGATGTCTTGGCTAGGCGCAAATCCGCGACGTAGTGTATTCTCTGTGATAGTGTGCGGCGTCAAAAATTGCAGAAGATAGTCCGGGCCCCCTGTTTTACTGCCCAACCCACTTAACTTAAAGCCACCAAAGGGTTGCCGGCCGACCAGCGCGCCCGTGATCTTTCGATTAATATAGAGATTGCCGACTTCGAACTCCTGACACGCCTTGGCAATATTAGCTGGGCTGCGGGAATAGACGCCCCCTGTCAGCGCATAGCGTGTGTTATTAGCAAGCACTAAGGCTTCATCAAAATTCTCTGCGTGCATCACAGCAAGAACTGGTCCGAAGATCTCCTCCTGAGCAAGCGGCGAATCAGCTGGAACATGGCTGAAGATCGTGGGGCCGATGAAAAATCCCGGGCCTTTGTCAGAACAATCCATCTCCAGCGCGACCTCTGCGGTATCACGACCGACGGCAATCGCCTGGCGTATTCGTTCATAGGCCGCTGCTCCAATAACCGGTCCCACGCGAACACCTGGATCCGCCGGCATACCAGCCTTCAGGCTACGGGTTGCTTCAACGAGACGATGCAGAAAGAGATCATAACGGTGGCCTACTACAATCACCCTGGACGCTGCACTGCATTTTTGCCCCTGATAGCCAAACGCTGAAGCTACCACGCCAAGGACTGCATCATCTAGATCAGCGTCACTGTCCACGATGATTGCATTTTTGCCGCCCATCTCTGCAATGACACGCTTGACATGATGCTGTCCCTCCCCGACATCAGACGCCAATTTGATGATCCTAGTGCCAACTTCCATCGACCCGGTAAATGCCACAAAGTGAATTTGCGGATCTTTCACCAGATGTTCCCCAAGGTCGCTGCCTGGTCCCGCAAGGAACTGAACGACGCCAGCAGGTAAATTGACCTCTTGTAATAGTTCCGCAAATTTAGCTGCAATGACAGGCGTTTGGGAAGAAGGCTTCAATATTGCCGTGTTTCCCGTGACGATGGCCCCGGAAAGCATTCCCGTCAAGATCGCGAGTGGGAAATTCCACGGTGGGATAATAAGCCCAACCCCACGTGGGCGATAAATAAAGGCATTCGTCTCCCCAGGCACTTCCTTCGAACCGGTAGCGCCGAGCCGTAGCGCTTCACGCCCGTAGTACTCTAGATAATCAATGGCCTCACACACATTGAGATCTGCTTCGCCCCATGTCTTACCCGCCTCAAAGATCTCCCAGGCAGCGAACTCATCACGTCGCTCCCGGAGGCGCTGAGCTGCTCGAAACAGATACTCTGCTCGCGCATCCATGGACAACCCGGCCCAATCGTTAAATGCTTCGGTGGCACCCTCTAATGCACTCTTTGCCTGTAGTTCATTAGCCACTGCGACCCGCCCGACCATCTCGTCCGGGTTCGCCGGATTGATGGAGACTATATATTCTCCGGTATCAATGGCCTCGCCATTGATGATCAGTGGATAGTCAGATCCCAACTGCCTTCTCACGTCATCGATTGCATCGTGAAAATGTTCTCTCTCTAAACGATTGGTAAATCGGTGTACGGGCTCGTTGATGAAGTTGTTAAAGTTTGGTCTTTCTATATCTCCGTCATTGTTGGTGCTCTCAGAAGCCCGAGATTCGGTTGATTGATTAGCGTCAGGAACAGGCGCCTCTTTAACATTCTCCGACTGAAACTCCGCGTGAGGAGGCGCCAATAAACGCGCCGGCGGAAGGTCCTTCAAGAGACTCATACGCTGAAAGGACTGACTTGAGGAATTTTCTAATAGTCTTCGCACCAGATAGGCCATGCCGGGGATAAGCTCACCATAGGGAAGATAGACCCGCAACCGAAACCCCATCTCGGGAATAACATCTTCCAAGGACTTTGCCATGCCATAGAGCATCTGAAACTCAAACTGATCAGGCGATAACCCATATTCACCCACCAGCACCATGGCCAAGCTAAGACTGCGTACATTATGGGTCGCAATTGCCGCCTCGATATACGGATGGTTTTCAAACAGTAGCCGCACACAGCGCTCATAACATGCATCCGTACGCCACTTTTCCGGCCATGTTGGTAGAGGCCAATGATTTTGCTCCGCCACCACAGTCTCAAAGTCCCAATAGGCTCCGCGGACTAGCCGAACGGTGACAGGTGTTCCTCTGTTCTTAGCCCAATCAATTAGCTCACTGAGGTCATGTTCTGTATCCACAAGATACGCCTGCAACGCGATCCCGGCGTCCGGCCAGTCACGCAGTTCTGGTTCCATCAAGAGTTTCTGAAAAGATGCCACAGTCGCGTCCTTAAGGTCGTACTGTTCCATATCCAGATAAACAAATGCGCCGTTGCTTTTGGCAGCAAGAAGGATGGGGCGTAAGCGGGATGAGATGCCCTTGACAGTGCTATCGAGATCTAGACGATTGATCTGAGAAAACAGAGAAGAGACTTTCAACGACACGTTTAAGCGTGGTGCCTTCCGTCCGTTCACCGTATCAAGCAATGCATTTGGCGCCCACGTTTCTAACTTTGGCGGCAAGCGATCCAGCAATTGCCGATAGTGTGTCTTATAGAGTTCGCCCTCCTCTTCGCTAACAGTCGCCTCGCCTAACAGATCGATGCTAAATCCAATGTTTCTAGAACGTAGTTCCTCGCCCACAACCATCGCTTCATCAACATGAGCACCACCCATAAAACGGCGAGCAAGTTTCTGGATAGCACTGCGCACAGCTTTGGCAACAAGCTTGTCACTCGGCCTTGTACGAATGTGGCGTAGCCCTAATTTCACAAGACCCGTCAGTGGCACTTCATCTTCATCAAAATACTCCTGTAAGTGACGGACGAGATCTTCATCTTTATCGAGCGTTGGCAGCACATCGACAAAACGTAGCCCCTGTACGCGAAACTTTTCATTCTCCATGATCCGTTCCATAAAGCGATCCAGCCAATGGTGTCCAGACTTCGCTGCGTTTGCGTTTTTCTGAGCTTGCGCAAGCAGCCGCCGCCCAAGTTCACCAATTCGCTTCTCAGTATCAGGATCGATGGTTAAAATTGTTGCCATTAGAAAGTAATAAACAAATATCGAACACCTAGTAAATCTTAGTACATCGGTAACGATGATGGCCTTAGAAAGACATAGATCCACTCACTCCGGATTGGCTCGCCGGTAAGCAACATGCACAAGCCAATCAAGCCTTGGCTCTGATTTCGCTGGATTTATTCTCCGAAAGGAATCGACGTACATCTTTAATATCGCGCGTCTGGGGCATCGGCGGAAGGCCGTCAAGAAACACGTGCCCATAGCCACGCGTAAACAGGCGAGGGTCACACAACACCAGCACACCTCGATCGCGCACGTCTCGAATGAGTCGGCCTACCCCCTGTTTTAAGGCAATCACCGCCTGAGGTAGCTGAAACTCGATAAAAGGATCACGGCCCTGACTCTGCATCCTGCTAATTCGCGCCTGGAGGATCGGATCCTCAGGCGACGCAAACGGAAGTTTATCGATAATAACGCACGACAGCGCCTCGCCTCTAACGTCAACACCTTCCCAAAAACTGCTTGTGCCCAATAAAACCGCGTTGTTTAGCGCTCGGAAGCGTCGTAGCAATTCAGATCGGGGCCCCTCGCCCTGCACGATCAAGGGAAACTTGATACGGCCTTCAAGAAGCCCCCTCCCTTCACTCAGTGCACGGTGACTTGTAAAGAGCAGAAAGGCTCGACCTTGGCTTGCCTTAAGTACCGGTAACGCCGCATTGATCACGGCCGCTGTATAGCTTGGATCCCTTGGATCAGGCATGGGGTCGGGAATGTATAGCAAGGTTTGTGTTTCGTAATCATAAGGGCTATCCCAACGCAACATCTCGGCTTCATTGAGACCCAGTTGGCTTGTGAAATGTCGGAAGTCGCTACCGATCGCGAGCGTTGCGGAAGTGAAAATCCAAGCACACTGATAAGCGTTAAGCCGGGACTGAAAGGCCTCGGAGATATCCAGGGGTGTCTCATACAAACGAAAGCCCCGCCCGCGGGTCTCATACCACTGGATATGGTCATTCTCATGCACATCTGCAAACAGGTTGAGTTGCGCCAGGAGCAATGCACATCGTCGGCCACAGCTCTCAAGGACTTTTGCCCGCTCCGCGAGTGGTTCAAGTTCGGACTGCAAATGTGCAAGCATTGCCTTTAGCGACGCCAACGCCTCACTTACCGCATGGTCGGCTTTGGCTTGCTCCCAGGCAGCTCGGTGATCGTTGCTGCCCAGGGTGAGACGCAATTCAGCCACCGTTTTCTCCAGTGCGCCGCACGCCTCTGTGAAGGTTGGCACGTCACGTGCTTCGCTTAAATACGCGTTTTTACTGTCGCGCGCCAATTCAATCACCTGGCGACTACTTAATGCAATCCCAAAGAACGCAGACGCTGCCTCGGGCAGCTGATGCGCCTCATCAAAAATCACGGCTTCTGCCCCTGGAAGCACTTCGCCAAACCCTTCATCGCGCAGCGCCATATCCGCAAGAAACAAGTGATGGTTCACCACCAAGATTTCTGCTTCGTTCGCCTCACGACGAGCCTTTACCACATAACAGTCATTAAATAACGGACATTCTTGGCCCAGGCAGTTATCGGCCGTGGACGTCACGTGTGGCCACACCGACGCGTCTTCAGGAATATCCACGAGTTCCGCACGATCACCCGTTTGGGTTCTCCCGGCCCATGCCTTTATGCTTTGCAGGTCAGCACTCACTTGCGGAGACAGAAAACCGGCTTCGATCTCCGCCTGGCCAAGGCGGTGCAGGCAGAGATAGTTCGCGCGTCCCTTAAGCAATGCCACATGCACAGGTATCGCCAGCGCCGCGCGGACAACTGGCAGGTCACGATGAAATAGTTGATCTTGGAGATGCTTGGTACCCGTAGAGACGATGACCTTCTTTCCCGACATCAGTGCGGGAACAAGATAGGCGAAGGTCTTGCCCGTGCCCGACCCGGCCTCACAGACAAGCATGCCATACTGATTGAGGGTGCGGGCGATGGCCTCTGCCATCTCCTGCTGCTGGGGGCGCGCGGCGAAACCCTCCACATGCTGCACCAGGGGACTGCGCGCGGAGAGAAATTCGGCGGGGGTTAGCATAAAGCAGCCTGTTATGAACGAGACAGCACAACGTTCGATGATGCTATTCTATTGTAACGAGTTTTTGCGTCGGTTTTGGTGAAATCGGGCTATTTCACTGCACAAGAGCTCGGCTCGTGCGTTATGCTTGTCCCACTGGAAATGGCAATACGTCGGCGACATCAGAGACGCCTGCGTGTACCATGACGAGCCGGTCGAACCCCAACGCCACGCCAGCACACGGAGGAAGCCCGCTGTCGACGGCCGCCAAATAGCGCTCATCCCAAGGTACCGCATCGCTGCCGCGCTGGCGTCGTTTTGACAGGTCACGGTTGAATCGGCGCCTGTGTTCCGCTGGATCGGTGAGCTCACTCGCCCCATTAGCGATTTCTATCCCTCCCATAAACAATTCGAATCGTTCAGATACCGCCGCATTAGCCGGGGAGATGTCGGCCAATGTTGCTTGACTCGCTGGATAGTCGTAGATGAACGTCAAACAGTCTTTTCCCAACGTGGGCGCAACCTGATTCACAAGTATAAAGTCGAGATACGTGTCGCGGTCATCTCCACGGGGGTTACCCGACTTGAGCCCATGAGCTAGGGCATAGTTACGCAATTCCAATACCGATGCATCATGTGGATCGAAGCCTGTTTGTCTCCTAAAGCCTTCTGCATAGGTGAGGCGTTGCGATGCCACCGTGCCCGTTAGTTGACTTACCAACATCTCGACCTCATCCATGAGCGCCACGTAATTGATACCTGGACGGTACCACTCAATCATCGTGAATTCTGGATTGTGTAAACGCCCCTGTTCGCCGTCTCTGAAAACCTTGGTGATCTGATAGATTGCACCCGACCCACTTGCAAGTAATCGTTTCATCGCAAATTCAGGGGACGTATGCAGATATAGCATCCTGTCAGCCGCGCCGTAAGGTGGCGTATAGTGTGTGTGCAGGCTCTGGATGTTCGGATCACTTACTGTCGCTTGACAGAGTATGGGTGTTTCCACCTCCATAACACCATGCGCTCTAAAAAATGCACGCGCTTTTGCAAGCATCTCAGCGCGCAGCGCTAAGTGCTCCAGTGAAGCGCTCGGACGCCAGCTTTCTATGCTTTCTTCTTCGATTCGGGAACTCATACCACCTCTAACGATAGACAAGAGAAAATACTTCTCACTGGTTGCGAGTCCTTTGTTCGTCTTAATTGTGCAGTTCCAAGAGTCATGGGGAATCTTTGGCTCGTGCTACGTACTCGCCCGTGCGCGTATCGATCTTTATCACCTCCCCCACTTGAATAAAGAATGGGACTTTTACGACTGCCCCTGTTTCTAGCGTCGCGGGTTTGCTGCCGCCACTTGAGGTATCGCCGCGAACCCCGGGATCCGTGGCGCTAACGACCAGTGTGACAAAATTGGGTGGTAATACCGAGAGCGGTTGTCCATTCCACAACGTCACCAGACACATCTCCTGTCCTTTTAACCATTTGGCTGTATCACCCATAGCGGTACTGTCCCTAGAGTACTGCTCATAGGATGCTGGATCCATAAAATGCCACATCGCACCGTCACTGTATAAATACTGCATTTCCACATCGATGACATCAGCCCCTTCAACACTCTCGGCTGATTTAAATGTTTTTTCCACAACACGACCAGTTTTCAAATTCCGTAACTTGACCCGATTGAAGGCCTGCCCTTTCCCCGGTTTAACGAACTCGTTTTCTAATATCGTATAAGGATCGCCATCGATGATTAGTTTGAGCCCGCTCTTGAATTCGTTAGTGCTGTATGTCGTCATATTACGTTCTTAGCCTAGTATCCTAAGTCATGAAAGTTTTATGATAACGTGAATGCGAGCCCCTATGCAGTCTGACGGATGGCAAGCGGAACTGCGACAGGCGGTGTCCAACATAGAGGAACTGTTGACGATGCTCGACCTGTCTCCACAGCAGCTCCATCTGTCGGAGAAGGGCCAACAGGACTTTCCTTTGAGAGTACCACGTGGCTACGTCTCCCGAATGCGTAAAGGTGATCCCGAGGATCCCTTACTGCGTCAGGTCCTGCCGATCGTGAATGAGGATGATCGTGTGCCGGGATTTAGCCATGATCCCGTTGGCGATTTATCCGCTCAGACTGTTCCCGGCGTTTTGCACAAATACCATGGACGCGCACTCCTTGTGACCACCGGTGCATGCGCTGTGCACTGTCGCTACTGCTTTCGCCGCCATTTTCCCTACGCCGCATCGAACGCGGCCACCGGGCACTGGCAGTTAGCGCTGGCATACATTCAAAAGGATCAATCAATTAAGGAGGTCATCTTGAGCGGGGGTGATCCCCTATCCTTGTCTGACGCGCGCCTTGAATACCTCGCGGCGAAGATCGCTCAGATCCCGCATGTCATACGCATGCGAATTCACACACGACTACCTATCGTGGTGCCTGAACGAGTCGATAAGACCTTGCTTGACTGGCTGTGCGGGACCCGCCTGCAACCCATCGTGGTCCTACATGCAAACCATGCCAATGAAATAGATGAATCGGTGTCGCGGGCGACCGCACGCTTTCGAGAACGCGGTGTCACATTGCTGAATCAGTCTGTGTTGTTGCGAGGCGTTAATGACAGCGTTCAAGCGCTGGTGGATCTCAGCGAGTCCCTTTTTTTTAATGGAGTGCTGCCCTATTACCTCCACCTGCTCGACCCGGTGCAAGGCGCGGCGCATTTCGACGTGGATCGCCAAAGAGCGCTTTATTTAGTTGACGGCGTGCGCGCTCGCCTTCCCGGCTACCTCGTGCCACGGCTGGTGCGCGAGCAGCCAGGGGCACCCCACAAAATACCCGCTGAACTTCTGGCAAATGATTAGTACGGCGCGCTCCGCAAGGCCTCGATCCGCGCATCCAGCGGCGGATGTGTTGAAAAGAGCCGAGCCAGCCCCTGACGAAACTGACCGGAAATGCCAAAGGCTGCCATTTGATTCGGAAGTGGCGGCTGGCCCATCGCGGAGCGCAAGCGCTCCAAAGCTTTGATCATCTTGTCACGGCGCGCCAGCCGGGCCCCGCCGGCATCTGCTCTGAATTCTCTACGGCGGCTAAACCACAATACAATCGTGCTCGCCAATATCCCCAAAACGATTTGCGCCACAATCGTAGTTATCCAATAACCGGGGCCATGGCCCCGCTGAGTCTTAAAGACGACCCGGTCCACAACATGACCAATCACATAGGAGAAGAACACGACGAACGTGTTCACGACCCCTTGGATCAGCGCGAGTGTCACCATGTCGCCGTTGGCAAGGTGTGAGACCTCGTGACCGAGCACAGCTTCCGCTTCGTCGCGATTCATACTGGCTAAAAGCCCTGTGCTAACCGCTACCATCGCTTTATTGCGGTTCATCCCGGTTGCAAAGGCATTGAGGTGAGATGCCTCGTAGATTGCAACGTCGGGCATGCCGATCCCCGACTCACGTGCCTGCCTCGCAACGGTGTCCACGAGCCACGCCTCTGTCGCATTAGCAGGCCGCTGAATCACCTGCGCGCCGGTCGCGCGCCTGGCCATCCACTTGGACAGGGCCAGCGACATGAACGAGCCCGTCATGCCAATGACCACCGCCATGACTAACAGCGCTTTTAGGTTCAGGTCAATGCCTTGCTCATCGAGGACGCCTTGTATCCCGAAGATCGTCATGACGATGCTCAGCACGGCGATAATCGCCAAGTTAGTGGCAAGAAAGAGGCCAATACGTAACATCATTACACTCCTAAGGGGAAACTCGCGTTATAGGATAATATTGAAACAAGCCTGTTTTCGAACACCGCCTGTCCACATGGATTCAAGTCAAGCGGGCTCCATCAATGTCACACGTCGGAAGCCCCGGGGCAGGACGCGCCCCCGCTGTGCGCGCTCACCCATGTAATGCTCAAGATCCGCGCTTTTCAACGTCAAGTGGCGCTGGCCCGAATGCAGGATTAACGCTCCGTCATCCGGCACAACAGTCACAGCGGACACGATCTCGTCGCGAGCTGCCAACTTAGCAGATGGAATCTGGATAATCTTTAGCCCTTTGCCCTTGGAAAGCCTTGGCAACTCGTTAAGCGGAAAGACCAAAAGCCTGCCCTGCGTCGTCACCGCGGCGATGCGGTCAGATTCAAAGTCTGAAACGGCAGCCGGTGTCAGCACTTTAGCTCTGTCCGGTACACGCAAGACGGCCTTGCCCGCCTTATTCTTAGCGTAAAGCGCCTCAAGGCTGGCGACAAGCCCGTAACCCACATCGGTTGCGAGCAGATACAGGGCATCCGGCTGCCCAAGCATCACCCCCTCGAATCTCGCCCCTTCCGGTGGTGTCAACCGCCCCGAAAGAGGCTCGCCCATTCCGCGTGCAGAAGGAAGCGAGTGGCCTGGAATTGAATAGCTACGGCCGGTCGAATCCACAAAAACGGCTAACTCGTTGCTTCGGCCACGGGCGGCAGACTTATATCGATCGCCCGCCAGGTAGTTTAAAGCAGGGGCGTCAATCTCGTGGCCCTTGGCTGATCTAATCCACCCCTTGTCCGACAAGATCACCGTTATCGCCTCTGACGGGATTAAGGCAGTTTCATCCAGCATCTGTGCCTGTTCTCGCTCAACAAGGGGTGAGCGACGCTCATCACCAAAGCGTTCCACATCACTTTGGATCTCTTGAAGGATCACTTTTTTTAGGCGTTGCTTTGACTTGAGTGCTTTGTCGAGCTCCCCTTTCTCCTTCGACAACTCCTTTTGCTCATCACGTATCTTCATTTCTTCGAGCTTGGCAAGCTGGCGAAGCTTAAGTTCCAGGATCGCTTCGGCTTGCTCATCATCGAGCTTGAAGCGTGCCATTAAAACCCGCTTGGGTTTATCTTTCTTGCGAATAATGGCAATCACTGTGTCGACATTGCCGTAAACAGTCCTGAACCCATCAAGGATGTGCAGGCGGCTAACTACCTCTTCCAGGCGGTGCTTCAAGCGCCGGCGGACGGTTTCAGTCCTGAATGCCAGCCACTCGGAGAGGATCGCTTTCAGCCCCTTGACCTGGGGCCGCCCGTTCATGCCAATCACATTAACGTTCACGCGGTAGCTGCGCTCTAGATCTGTACTTGCAAAGAGATGCCCCATCAGCTGATCCACGTTGACTCTGTTTGAACGCGGAACAAGTACTAATCGTGTCGGATTCTCGTGATCGGATTCATCGCGCAGGTCTTCCAGCATAGGCAGTTTCTTTGCATTCATCTGGCCTGCGATCTGTTCTAAGATTTTGGTTCCCGAACTCTGGTAGGGCAGCGCATTAACAATAATATTACCTTCCTCGCGTTCAAAACGAGCCCGAATGCGAATTGATCCCATACCTGTCTCATACATTTCTAAAATATCGGTACGCGGTGTAACGATTTCAGCATCAGTTGGAAAATCAGGACCTTTTATATGTTCACAAAGTTGTTTGACAGTGGCCTTGGGATCCTCGAGCAAGCGAATACACGCGCTTGCCACTTCTTTCAGGTTATGGGGTGGAATATCCGTGGCCATACCGACTGCGATCCCGGTGGTCCCGTTAAGAAGGATATGGGGTAAGCGTGCCGGAAGGATTTTGGGTTCACGAAGGGTGCTGTCAAAATTAGGCACCCAGTCGACGGTGCCAAAACTAATCTCCTCAAGTAACAGTCCCGCGAATTCGGTCAGCTTGGCTTCGGTATAGCGCATCGCAGCAAACGATTTGGGATCGTCCATGGAGCCCCAATTACCCTGCCCATCAATGAGCGGATAGCGATACGAAAAAGACTGGGCCATGAGTACCATCGCCTCGTAGCAGGCAGCATCTCCATGCGGATGATACTTGCCGATTACATCGCCGATGGTGCGAGCTGATTTCTTGTATTTTGCGCTCGCCTTCAGCGCCAGTTCCGACATGGCATAGATGATTCGCCGCTGTACGGGCTTGAGTCCATCCCCAATGTGCGGAAGCGCACGATCGAGGATAACGTACATGGAGTAATCGAGGTACGCCTGCTCAGCAAACTGTTGTACAGCCTGGTGCTCGATGTTTTCGGGAATCAACTCGTGGCTCATATTAATTTATACTTTATGAAATTAAGCGGTTTAAATGTACGATAAATTGCATGTCATAGTCTGGCTAAATAAGAATGATTATAAATTGGCGAGATCGCCCTTCGTTTCGATCCATTTTTTGCGATCAGAGCTGCGTTTTTTACCGAGCAGCATGTCCATGACATTATCAACTTTTTTCGATGCGCCGATCGTAAGTTGAACCAAACGACGTGTGTCTGGCGCCATGGTCGTTTCACGCAACTGCATGGGATTCATTTCGCCGAGTCCTTTAAACCGCTGCACATTCACCTTTCCTTTAATTTTTTCTGCGGCGATCCGATCAAGGATGCCCTGTTTTTCTTCATCATCCAGCGCGTAAAAAACATCCTTCCCCACGTCGATACGGTATAACGGGGGCATGGCAACATATATATGACCTGCCGCTACGAGCGATCGAAAGTGACGTACGAATAATGCACATAATAATGTTGCAATATGGGCCCCGTCGGAGTCTGCATCTGCGAGAATACAAATCTTCCCATAACGTAGATTTTTAAGATCACTTGAACCAGGATCGACACCAATTGCCATTGCGATGTCATGGATCTCTTGTGATGCCAGAACCTCTGAAGAATCGATCTCCCAGGTGTTAAGTATCTTGCCGCGCAGGGGCATGATTGCCTGAAATTCACGATCACGGGCTTGTTTAGCGGATCCGCCCGCTGAATCACCTTCTAAAAGAAAGAGTTCTGTAACATTGAGATCCTGGGACGCACAGTCGGCCAGCTTCCCCGGTAGTGAAGGGCCTGTACCGAGCTTTTTGCGGGTCACCTTTTTAATGGCCCGCAACCGTTTCTGGGCACGACTAATCACGAGTTCAGCAATGCGCTCACCAATCTCCACATGAGTATGCAACCACAAACTCAATGCATCTCTGACGACGCCTGACACAAACGCTGCGCACGCGCGAGATGTGAGACGTTCCTTGGTTTGTCCGGTAAACTGAGGATCTTGAAGTTTCACTGATAGGATGTAACAGCACCGCTCCCATACATCATCGGCGCCAAGTTTGACGCCCCGCGGTAAAAGACTGCGGAATTCACAAAACTCTCGTATAGCTTCCAACAAACCGGTACGGAGCCCATTCGTATGGGTGCCGCCTTGTGATGTCGGAACGAGATTAACGTAGCTTTCCGTGATCGTCTCCCCTTCCTCTGGCAACCAGTGCACCACCCAGTCGACAGCTTCCGTTTCGCCTTCCATGCTGCCGGTAAAAGCTTCCTTGGGAATCATTTCCAAATCGGAAAGTGCATCGGTCAGATAAGTCTTGAGTCCATCCTCATAGTACCAATCCGCTTTCTCGCCCGATGCTTCATTCTTAAAAATCACTCTTAATCTCGAACACAGAATCGCCTTAGCGCGAAGGATATGCTTGAGGCGGGGAATAGAGAATTTGACTGAGTCGAAATACCGCGGATCAGGCAAGAAACGAATTTTCGTGCCAGTATTCTGCTTTCCCACGCTCCCAACAACCTTTAAGTTGAATTTTCTCTCGCCGTTCTTGAAGGTCATGTAATATTCCTTGCCACCGCGTTTCACCCAGACTTCCAGGTTTTTTGAGAGCGCATTGACCACCGATACACCGACGCCGTGAAGCCCACCGGAAAATCGATAATTCTTTTGCGAAAATTTTGCGCCAGCATGAAGTCGTGCGAGGATCACCTCAACGCCTGTGATTTTCTCTCCGGGGTGCACATCAACAGGCATGCCACGTCCATTATCGGCTACCGTCATAGAACCATCCGAATGCACAATTACCTCAACTTTGCTTGCATACCCTGCAATCGCTTCGTCAACACTGTTGTCAATCACTTCCTGCGCCAAATAGTTTGGACGAGTTGTATCCGTGTACATGCCCGGGCGCTTGCGCACCGGCTCCAAACCGGTCAGCACCTCAATATCCGCCGCTTTGTAGTTTGAACGTGCCAGGTCGCGGTCCCTCTTACAAATAGTATCCTATGAAAAGTTGATGATCTTTACGATAACGGACGGGTAAATGATTCATCGACCCACAATCGCTTTCTGCAATGTGGCCACATGTGCGATCGAGTGAAAAAAGAGTCAATGACGGGGATAAGCTAAGATCTACACAAGACCAACAGGTTTCTATCTCAGCCAGCCAGAAAAAGCAAGCCCAGAAGCGAGCCTCGCCTAGATGCAATTAATTGAACTGGGGAAACTAATCTAGATCTCTTATCAGCGATGCACGCACGTCTTCTGCAATGGAATCTACTTTGTGCAGATAGTTCTCATGTTCGATCCCGATACCAACGTGGCTACCTGATTTGAGGTCGCGTATCATATCGGGTGTTAATTCAAAACGAACAAAGTGTACGGACGAGGTCTTGGATTCATCCTCCCGTTCCAGATCTTCATCGGCGGTTGCCCATACAGGATCATGGTTACCAACCTTTACCCATACCCGATCTTCCACGCCAATAAGCTGGGCGAGCGCACTCGTGCGCTCGCCGACATCTTCGTATTCAAGCATCATCGTAGCCTTCCAGTTGCTGCCATCCGGAATTAATGGATTATAGGTGTCAAGTTCAGCTTGGATCTCGTCTTTTGCAAAGATTCGTTCAACTCGCAACATTTCCTGAACTTGGTACTGAATGGTTAGCCGATCCTCGAAATACAACGTGGCGTTCGGTCCAACATGGACCTTGCGATCCTTCTTATGAGCCATTACTTCCGCGCGAAATTGTGCCCGATCCGCCGCGTATTCCTCCAAAGAATACAGATCTTGTCGGATTATCGTCTTCAATATTGACGACATTTTCCAACTATAGCTGCATTCTAGACGCAGCAAAATGAATCTTCAGGTGCTGGTACAAAAGCACTAAATGCCGTAGGCATTCCGAAATAACGCCAACGGGTGTTCGGGTTTCATTCCACCACTCAATCCATTTTCTATCTGATGTCCCGCCATCGGGCAGTCACTGGCATAGTGATCGGACCTGCTTTCCTGCAGTCGTGAAATTACCGGCTTACAAATTTTCATTGACGGTTTATGGAATTCTTTCTTTACCGCGTAAGTACCATTGTGCCCAGAGCAACGTTGAATCGTCTCCACCGTCGTTCCCGGGATTAGCTGTAATGCTTCGCGGGTCTTTAATCCAATGTTCTGTACACGCAAGTGACAGGCCGCGTGGTAAAAGATCTTGCCCAGCGGGTTCGAAAAATCAGTCCGCAGTTTATTGGCCTTATGACGTAACATTAGATATTCAAAAGGATCAAACATGGCATCGCGGATTTTTCTTACGTTAGGGTCGTCTGGAAACAATAAGGGCAATTCTTGCTTGAACATCAACACACACGAGGGTACGGGCGCCACGATATCCCAGCCTTCATCCACTAGCCGGGTCAATACGGCAATATTCGTCTTCTTTGCGCGGGCAACGGCATCCAGATCACCCAATTCGAGCATTGGCATCCCGCAGCACCGCTCCTTGCTAGCTAATGTGACTGGAATACCATTGTGCGCAAATATTGTTATCAGATCTTCGCCGAGCTGCGGTTCATTTCGGTTGCCATAGCAAGTCACAAATAGCGCAACCTTTCCCTGGGTGGTTTCTGTCGGCTCAGGAATGATATGTGCCGGCTTACTCCGCTTTCGCCGCCTACGAAACGTATCGCTATGATATGTTGGTAGCAAGGCCTCCCGATGAACGCCCAGAGTCTTCTCCATCACTTTACGGGCAGACGGGTTCTTGTTTGCTGCATTGACAATCTCTGCAACAACCGGGATCCCGGCTAGCCTTCCGACAACATCCGTAGAACTCAGGATCTTGTCACGGGCACGCGTTTTCCCTTTCTTATATTTCACTGCCTTGGCCCGCAGCATGAGGTGAGGAAAGTCCACATTCCAAGGATGAGGTGGTACATAGGGGCACTTAGTCATAAAACACAAATCACAAAGATAGCAGTGGTCAACGACCTGCCAATAGTCTTTCTTTGCCACGCCGTCTATTTCCATAGTCTCCGATTCATCAATAAGGTCGAAAAGGGTTGGAAACGCGTTGCAGAGACTTACGCAACGCCGGCAGCCGTGACAGATATCAAACACCCTGTCAAATTCCTTGACCAGGGTTTCTTCATTATAGAAATCGGGATCTTGCCAATTGATTGGATGGCGCATCGGCGCCTTAAGACTGCCTTCGCTCTGTTCGTCTCGCAGTTTAGACATGGTTCATTAACCGTAGATTGCACGCCCTTGCTGAAAACCAAGATCTAGGCGCATACAACGACGAAGCCGGGCATGGGATCCCGCCTCCTTACGCATCAGCATACAACACAGCTCTGCGCTCTGCCGCTAGTCTAATGTCTCCAGGGCTTTCTTGAATCGATTGGCGTGTGAGCGCTCAGCCTTGGCAAGGGTCTCGAACCAATCGGCAATCTCATCGAGGTTTTCTTCGCGTGCGGTCTTTGCCATGCCGGGATACATATCGGTGTACTCATAGGTTTCCCCTGCAATGGCCGACTTAAGATTGTCTTCAGTTGCACCAATCGGTAACCCAGTTACGGGATCACCGATAGCCTCTAGGTATTCCAGATGCCCATGGGCATGCCCGGTCTCCCCTTCCGCGGTGGAGCGGAAGACGGCGGAAACATCGTTGTAGCCCTCCACATCGGCCTTCTGGGCGAAATACAAGTACCGGCGGTTGGCCTGGGATTCGCCGGCGAATGCGTCTTTCAAATTCTCTTCTGTCTTGCTGCCTTGGAGTGACATGAATTTCCTCCTCCGGATTTTCGTCAGTTAGCCGAGCCGTATCGGCCCTTTTGGCGCGGAATTTAGACTAATTCTAAAAGCCGATAAAATTTACACCACATCCTCTACCCTGTCAACGGCAACTGTTATTAGAATCCCTTATTGGAACCCGTATGATAGACGATCATTGCTACGCGTTCTTGATTGACCGCTTCTCACAGGGTGCGTTAACGTAGATGCATCTCGAACGGGGACAGACCGTGCCAAAGCAGAAACGAAGTAGCTTTCACTTCGAGCGTGCCCTCGGAGAGCTGGAGAAACTGGTTGAGAAGATGGAGGGAGGGGATTTGAGCCTGGAAGAATCTCTTAAACATTTTGAGCGGGGCATCGAGCTAACAAGGGCCTGCCAGAAGGCACTCGCCGAAGCCGAGCAAAAAGTACAGATCCTGCTGGAAAAGGAAGGGAAGACGGAGCTTGAGCCCTTCAGTCCAGACGACGATATCGATTAGTCCCCATGCCGCTTGCGGAACTTATGGAGGAATACAGATCCTGCGTAGAGAGGGCGCTTGACCACTGGCTTCCGGCAAGCACCATTCAGCCGACCGATTTGCACAAGGCAATGCGGTATGCGGTCCTCGGCGATGGAAAGCGGATAAGGCCCATACTCGTTTACATCTCCGGTCAAGCGCTTAGTGTCGAAACAACTGCGTTGGACGGACCCGCGTGTGCAGTCGAGTTTATACATGCCTATTCCCTGATTCACGATGACCTTCCCGCGATGGATGACGATGATTTGCGCCGTGGGAGACCAACGTGTCACAAGGCCTTCGATGAAGCGACGGCAATTCTTGCAGGCGACGCGCTACAGGCGCTCGCCTTTCACGTTTTATCCTACGATTACCACATCACTGTCGACGCGGAGCAACGCCTTAGGATGATTGATACATTGGCGCAAGCAAGCGGTTCGCGCGGAATGGCCGGTGGACAAGCCATTGATCTCGCCGCAGTCGGACGCGATTTAAACATCGCGGAGCTCGAGAACATGCACATCCATAAAACCGGGGCGCTAATACGCGCAAGCGTGAAGCTTGGAGCGCTATCCCTCCCCGGCGTAGGAAAAGATTTGCTAGGTGATCTCGAGCATTACGCGAAATGTATCGGTCTCGCATTTCAGATCCGCGATGACATCCTGGACGTCGAAGGTGACACGGCAACCCTCGGAAAACCTCAAGGATCTGATATCGCGCAGAATAAACCTACGTATCCGAACCTGCTCGGGCTAGAAGATGCCAAACAAACCGCAAAAGAATTGCACGAACGAGCGCTGAATAGCCTTAAAGATCTAGGAAAGGAAGCCGACCCGCTGCGCTGGATCGCAGACTATATTGTGGATCGGGATAAATAGTATTTGGACTAGCCTCATGCCCACGGGATTAGTTAACAAAAAGTCGATGCCCCCAGCAACTATAGCGGACACGCACATAAGCGAGTAAAATGTAAGCGAAATGGAACCCACACATATCGGGTCACTCAGGATTAAGCAATTTTCGATGGCGTAGAAGCAACTTATTCATTAAGGAACCCTAGCATATGAATCGACCAGCCCCTCTTATTTCGCCGATCGCCGACCTGCAAAGCAGCACGGATAAACGTCATATCCCTATCGACAAGGTCGGTATTAAAGATATTCGTCATCCGATCGTAATTTCGGATCGAGAAGGTCGTGAACAACATACCGTTGCAACATTCAACATGTATGTGAACCTGCCGCATAGGTTCAAGGGGACACACATGTCCCGTTTTGTCGAAATCCTCAACATGAACGAATACGAAATCACTGTTAAATCCTTCAAACAGATGGTCATCGAAATGACGCATCTATTGAAAGCCGAATCCGGACACATCGAAATGTCTTTCCCGTATTTCGTGATGAAAAGCGCCCCTGTGTCCGGAGTTAAAAGTCTACTAGATTATGAAGTTACGTTTATCGGCCAAATTATGAACGACAATCCAACGGTGCTGGTTAAAGTTATTGTACCGATCACAACACTATGTCCTTGCTCAAAGGAAATTTCCGATTACGGCGCGCATAATCAGCGGTCACACGTAACGGTTTGCGTGCGAACCCGTGATTTCATCTGGATTGAAGAACTGATTGAAATGGTCGAAAAGATCGGATCTGCAGAGCTTTACGGTCTCCTAAAACGTCCGGATGAGAAATTCGTCACCGAGCAGGCTTATAACAACCCCAAATTTGTAGAAGACATTGTTCGCGACGTAGCGCTAAAACTGAATGTCGATGACCGTATTGGTGCCTACTCCGTAGAGTCTGAAAACTTCGAGTCGATTCATAATCACTCCGCATACGCCATGCTGGTTCGAGATAAAGATGCCGACAAGGCAAAAGACTCACTAAAGAAATAGTGTTCAGTGGGGTTTCCTTCTATAGGGCCCCTTATTTGATATTTTCCAATTGGCATTTCCCTCGGCACCGCCTGAACCCTATTTGCTCCACAGAAACTTGATCTAAATCGAGATCAAGCCGACGCGATACGAAATTAATTCACAGCGTCTTTAAGCATCCTGTCGTCAAGCCTTGTTTCCTCCAAGGATCTTGGACCAGTCTCGATAGGCGATGTTCGTATCGTTCTAGCACAACGATCGACAAACCAGACAGAGCAAGCATGGAGCGCATTCTGAAATCAAGAATGCCGCTTTGAATCGGGTCCCTTGGGTAAAATGCACTTATCCCAGGTATCTGGCGATGAACGTAGCTACAAAGACCAGGCCCACATCCCTTTGACCCAATATGGCCGTCGGACTAACATCGACTCTACATCTTGTGCGGTTTACCGATTGGTGATCACCATGAATGAATTGCTCAAACCAACGCCGACAGTCGGCGATGCGTTGATCGTCGTGGATTTGCAGAATGACTTTCTCCCCGGCGGTAGTCTTGCGGTTCCTGAAGGCGAAAAAGTTGTACCGATCATGAACCGTTACATCACACGTTTCGAAAAGGAAGGGCTACCGATCTTTGTGACACGTGACTGGCACCCAGCCGATCATTGCTCTTTCGCTCCCCAGGGCGGCCCCTGGCCTCCCCATTGTGTGGTCAATACGCCAGGCGCCGAGTTTGCGCCGAATTTAGTCATCCCAAAGGATGCCGCAATTATTTCGAAGGCAACCCGAGCGGATAAAGAAGCTTATTCTGATTTTGAAGACACCGATCTAGATAAAGAGTTGCGTAGGCGGCATGTTATGCGTGTTTTCGTCGGGGGCCTTGCCACTGACTACTGCGTGCTCTACACGGTCAGGGACGCTATTAAGAACGGATACGATGTGATACTCCTAGAAGACGCCATACGGGCCGTAAACGTACAGCCCGATGATGGAGACAAAGCGGAAAAAGAGATGTGCGAGCTCGGCGCTCGTCCGATCCAATACGAGATGACTACCTAATGCGCCTTGGCAATAGCCCTCTTCTCACGGATCTTTATCAACTCACGATGCTGCAGGGCTATTTCGATCATGGCATGATTGATCAGGCAGTGTTCGAGTTTTTTGTTCGCAAACTACCTCCAAATCGCAACTTTCTTATCGCAGCAGGCCTTGAACAAGTTCTTCAATTCCTGGAAGGCTTTGCGTTCACTGCCGATGAACTTGATTGGCTGGGCGATTGCGGTCACAACTTTACCAAAGACTTCATTAATTTCTTGGCAGATCTGCGGTTCACCGGTGATGTCCATGCCATGCCAGAAGGCACTATCTTCTTTCCCAGTGAACCGATCCTTCGCGTCACGGCGCCAATGCCCGAGGCTCAAATCGTAGAATCCCGCCTTATCAACCTGCTTCAGTTCCAAACTCTTATCGCATCGAAGGCTGTGCGTTCGGTACTGGCTGCGCCTGGGAAGCTCTTGGTTGATTTCGGCCTGCGGCGCGCCCATGGTGCGGAAGCTGGATTATTGGCTGCGCGCGCCTGCTACATTGTGGGATTCGCCGGGACGGCCACAGTACTTGCAGGGAAAACGTTCGGTATCCCGACCTACGGCACAATGGCACATTCATTCGTCATGGCCCATGATGACGAAGCGATCGCCTTCCAACACTTTGCGGATAGTCAGCCGGAGAATGTCATCCTACTCATCGACACCTACGATGAAGCAGCTGCCATCGAAAAAATCGTCCACTTGGCTCCTACCTTCGAAAAGAATGGGATCATCATCAAAGCGGTACGAATCGACAGTGGCGACCTCTACCAAATAGCCATAACGGTTCGCAAGCTGCTCAACGAAGGTGGCCTTACCGATACCAAGATCTTTGCGAGTGGGGACCTCGATGAAATGGCACTGCAGCGTCTCCTACGCGGTGGAGCCCCTATCGACGGCTTTGGGGTCGGCACCCGCATGGTCACGTCCGAAGATGCCCCGTATCTGAATTGCGCCTACAAATTAGAGGAGTACGCTGGTCAAGCCCGTCGCAAGCGCTCGGCTGGTAAAGAAACATGGCCAGGGCAAAAGCAAGTCTATCGTTTCTATGATTCGGAAAATACCATGAGCCATGATGTGCTCGCACTCGCAGACGACGTACATGAAGGACAGGCCTTATTACAATGCATTATGCAGGGCGGCGAACGAGTATCGCCATCGGAGACACTCAAAGATATCAGAGAACGTACCACGTCATCACTCAGCCGCCTACCGCCAAGCCTAAAGCAGATTGACCAAAGTACGCCGTTCGCGGTCCACATCTCTGCGGCGCTGCAAGGACTCACTCAGGCAGTAGATAAAATGGCTCATTAAATTTCAGAAATCCAGAACCCCGCTCCCCCGAAGCAGCTGACTGCACGCTTAGCAAGCCCTGGCATCACTGAGATCGGCTTTGACGGGCATGGACGCGTCATCGCTTCTGGGCGTGAAAAACAGAAATAATACTAACAAACAATTAATTAGCACCAAATCCTCATACCATTTCTCATATCATGATTTGCCCCAGCGGTGCCGGGCCCACCGCTGGGGCACCCCCTTTTAACCCTTTGTGGGGCTTTCGGCGTTTAAGTCACCAATTCCACGTAACGGCAAGGAGCAACGATGCACACACGATCTTCACTATTCGCCCTGATACTGGGCCTGATCGCACCATTCACGGCCGCTGGCAAGGTGGACCTCGTTATGCTGCCGGAGCGCGATCGGGTTCAACTGACAATCTACAACTCTGCCGACCTAACCCTCGTTCGGGAAGAACGCACCCTGACGCTGAAGAAGGGCATAAACCGCCTCGAGTTTAGCTGGGAGAACACCTTAATTGACCCCACATCCGTTCAACTAAGGGCACCGCAACATGCGGGCCGGGTGCGATTGCTCGAGGTCGCCTTCCCACCAAAGGTCAAAGGAAGTGCGATATGGACCATCAAGTCGGACGTCGACGGTCCGATCCCAGTTGAGATCTCGTTCTTCACGTCCGGCATTTCCTGGCGCGCCTTTTATATGGGCACATTGTCACCCGACGAGCAAATGATGAAGCTTCAGGGCTATGTGCGGATACAAAACCAAAGTGGCGAAGATTATCAGAATGCCGAGACCCGTGTGATCGTCGGCAAGATCCATTTGCTCGATGAAATCGCAGAGCTTGCACGGCGAGAAGCGCCTTATGGAAAGCCAGGATATCCAGAACTGCGCGGCCGCGGATTACTCACCAATGCGTCGGATGAACTTAAGCGCAAGGCTTACAGCCAAATGGCTGTTGCAGAGGGAGCTGCCGACTTAGCTGCAGCGGCCAAATCAATTGTTAAGGAAGGGCTGTCCGAGTATTTCCTCTATACCATCGAGGGTACCGAATCAATTCCGAACGGCTGGGGAAAGCGCTTACCGTCGTTC
>JAPUIX010000187.1 GCA_027296625.1 Gammaproteobacteria bacterium
GCAGAATGTTTGCAAATAATCGTCTTTCCGGACACCTATGAACCCAAAAGGTATACTAACACCTTGAAATTATTGGCGGAGAGGGAGGGATTCGAACCCCCGGTACCTTGCGGTACAACGGTTTTCAAGACCGCCGCTTTCGACCACTCAGCCACCTCTCCGGAATTTGCTGTTCCTACTGTTTACAGGTTCTAATCTCCGCCGCTCAAATCAGTTCTAAGCTCAGCAATCCTTACCTCGCTAAGAACTCCGGCTCTGCGCATCCAGATGCAGAGCGCTCGGCGGGCCATTGGTCTACCAGACCAATCGCATTTCCGCCTCACCCCGACGATTTGGTCGACCACTACATCCTTAGCTCCGTAAACGGTGCATCCATGCACCACTCCTCAGCGACCTCTCCAATAAAAACAAAGCATAACGGATAAGGTCTTGAGCCAAAAGCCTGTGAAAATTGCAATTTTGCGATCCAGTCGTATCATTGAACCAAGTGCCTCACTCCACTATCCAAGCTGAGCAAGGCGCCATTTCTTTGAGTTATGGAGGTTTCCACAATATGAATCCGACGCAATACGCGGTCGCGCGGCCTGCGGAGTCCATCCTTGCCACCAACAAGGTGATCCGCAACACTTATATCCTGCTGTCGATGACGCTGGTCTTCAGCGCGGCCACCGCCGGGCTATCCATGGTCTTCAATATGCCCTACCCCGGTGTCTTACTGACACTGGCCGGCTATTTCGGTTTGCTCTTTCTTACCACCAAGTTTCGAAACAGCGGCTGGGGCCTGGTTTTTATCTTTGCACTGACCGGTTTCATGGGCCTGACACTCGGCCCCATTATCAGTGCCTATCTCACCTACTTCTCCAACGGGGCACAATTGGTGATGATGGCCATGGGCGGTACCGGTGTCATTTTTCTTGGCCTATCCGGTTATGCACTTACCACCCGTAAAGACTTCAGCTTCATGGGCGGTTTTCTCATGGTCGGTATCCTGGTCGCCTTCCTCGCAGGACTCGGCGCCATCTTTTTTGATATGCCGGGGCTTGCACTTGCGGTGTCCTCGATGTTCGTCTTGCTGATGGCAGGACTCATCCTTTATCAAACCAGCGCGCTCATCCACGGCGGTGAGACAAACTACATTATGGCCACGATCACGCTCTATGTTGCCATCTACAACCTATTCATGAGCCTATTACATCTATTAGGCGCGTTTGCGGGCGAAGACTAGTCACGGACAAGATCCACTTTTAGTAACATGAACCCCGGCATCGCCGGGGTTTTTTGTAGGCCTTGATGGTACTCGCTGATCTGCGTTATACACGTTGTGCAACACAGAACGCATAGAAGATTCGTGACTAACATGCTAGCATCACCACTTTTTTTAACCCGCTTTTCATGCGCCAATTGAGCGCGAGATATTAGCTTCAGCCAGGGGGAGAATCCAGATGCAGATTGGGATACCCAAGGAGATCCATCCGGGGGAAAGACGTGTAGCCACAACACCGGAGGCCGCCGAAGCGCTGCAAAAACTCGGCTTTACGGTCGCAATCGAATCCGGCGCCGGCTTGCAAGCAAACTTTTCTGATGCCGCCTTTCGGGAGGCAGGCGTTGAGATCATTGAAGACGCAAAAGACTTATGGGCCAAGTCAGACATCATCCTCAAGGTGCGACCACCCGAGACCCATCCCGAGCTCTGCGTCGATGAAGTCGAACTCCTGCAAGATGGCGGAACGCTCATCAGTTTTATCTGGCCAGCACAAAACAAAGAACTAATGGAGCGTCTCGCCGCAAAACGCGCGACGGTTTTGGGCATGGACAGCATCCCTCGCATTTCCCGCGCACAGAAGCTCGATGCGCTGAGTTCTATGGCCAATATTGCCGGTTACCGTGCGGTGATCGAAGCATCCCAGCACTTCGGCCGATTTTTTACGGGTCAGATCACGGCTGCTGGCAAGATCCCGCCAGCCAAAGTGTTGGTCATCGGTGCCGGTGTCGCAGGACTGGCGGCTATCGGCACCGCTAAAGCGTTAGGCGCTATTGTGCGGGCATTCGATACCCGACCTGAGGTGAAGGAACAGATCCAGAGCATGGACGCAGAATTTTTAGAACTGGATTTCAAAGAAGAAGGGACCGGCAAGGGCGGCTACGCCAAGGTGATGAGTAAAGAATTCATCAAGGCCGAAATGGAACTCTTTGCCCGTCAGGCCATGGACGTGGACATCATCATCACGACCGCACTAATACCCGGCAAGCCGGCACCCGAGTTGATTACCGAGGGCATGGTGGAATCCATGAAGGATGGGAGCGTTATTGTCGATCTTGCAGCCGAACAAGGTGGTAACTGCGCCTTGACTGAACCCGACAAGATAGTAGTCAAACACGGGGTTACGATCATCGGCTATACCGATCTGCCGAGCCGTTTGCCGACGCAATCGAGTCAACTGTACGCGAACAACCTGCGCCACCTACTCACAGACATGACCCCCGAGAAAAATGGGGTCATTAACGTAAATATGGAAGACGAGGTCATCCGTGGCGCAACGGTAATTAAAGAGGGGGAGATCACCTGGCCGCCTCCGGCACCGAAGATCTCTGCTGCCCCGCCGGCAGCGGCCGCAAAAAAGAAACCCGCACTTGGTATCAAGGAGAAAAAGAAAGCGCTCCTTCCAAGACCAGTCAAAGCACTCCTCCCTGTTGTTCTCGGGGGCCTGGCACTGTTTGGGCTTGGCCTTGTGGCACCGCCCTCGTTCATGACGCACTTTACCGTCTTTGTACTGGCGTGTTTTGTGGGGTACATGGTGATTTGGAATGTAACACCTGCCTTACATACCCCGCTTTTGAGTGTCACAAACGCCATTAGTAGCATCATCATCATCGGTGCGCTCATTCAAGTGTCGGCACCCAGCTGGTTGCTCACAGCACTCGCCGGCATCGCGATACTCATTACCAGCGTCAACATCACAGGCGGCTTCGCTGTCACCCAGCGAATGCTGCAGATGTTTAGGAAGTAGGAGAAGGAGCCATGTCAGCCGGATTAGTTACCGTCTCCTACATCGGCGCCACTGTCCTTTTTATCCTTGCATTGGGGGGCTTAAGTCACCCGGAAACGTCACGACGCGGAAATCTCTACGGCATCATCGGTATGACGATCGCGGTGCTGGCCACGATATTAAGCGATGCGGTGACCAGTTACTGGCTCTTGATTATCGCCATGCTCATTGGCGGCACGATCGGCTTCCGACTTGCTATGCGGGTCCAAATGACACAGATGCCGGAGCTGGTGGCGATACTCCACAGTCTTGTCGGATTTGCCGCGGTGCTCGTGGGCTTTGCCAACTTTATGGATCCTTCCGCCAGTTCCAGTTACTTCGGTGTTGACAAAACTATCCATGAAATCGAAATCTATCTTGGTGTACTGATCGGCGCTGTGACCTTCTCTGGTTCCGTCATTGCGTTTGGCAAGCTGAGCGCCAAGATCAGTGGTAAGCCCATGCTCCTCCCGGCCCGTCACTGGCTTAACCTGACGCTACTTATACTTGCGATCTGGTTAGGAAAGCTCTTCCTCGATGGGGCGGCAGAAGGCGGCGGGCTCATTCCTCTGACGCTGATGACGATCATTGCGCTGGCCTTCGGCATGCATATGGTCATGGCCATTGGCGGCGCGGATATGCCGGTCGTTATCTCCATGTTGAACAGCTACTCGGGGTGGGCCGCGGCGGCCACCGGATTCATGCTCAACAACGATCTCTTGATCGTCATCGGCGCACTGGTAGGGAGTAGTGGCGCGATTCTGAGCTACATCATGTGCCGGGCGATGAACCGACGTTTCCTTGCCGTCATTGCCGGTGGGTTCGGTACCGAAGTAGGGACAGCTCACGGAGTTGTCGGTGATGCCGGCGACGTCATCTCCATAAACGCCGAAGAGGCGGCCAATCTACTCGATGCAGCCAAGAACATCATAATCGTACCCGGATACGGTATGGCAGTGGCACAGGCTCAGCATACCGTCTATGAAATAACAAAGCTCCTTCGGGAAAAAGGCATGAACGTGCGATTCGGCATTCATCCCGTTGCAGGGCGTATGCCGGGTCATATGAACGTCTTGCTCGCCGAAGCCAAGGTACCCTATGACATCGTTTTTGAGATGGATGAAGTCAATGATGACTTTCCTGACACCGATGTTTCTATCGTGGTGGGTGCCAATGACATCGTCAATCCGTCCGCCCAGGACGATCCCGATAGTCCGATCGCGGGTATGCCAGTTTTGGAAGTCTGGAATGGCAAGACCACCATCGTTCTTAAACGAAGTATGGCCTCGGGCTATGCAGGTATCGATAATCCGTTATTCTTCAAAGAAAATACGCGGATGCTCTTCGGCGATGCAAAGGACAGCTTAGAAGCAGTATTCAAGGCGCTTGAAACATAACGGCAGGAAACCCCTGTGCCAGGATTATCCGATGACGGTTACACCGCCAAGATAATTCTGTAGTACTTCCGGTACACGGAAGCTTCCATCTTTATCTTGGTAATTTTCCATTATCGCAATCAGCGTACGACCCACCGCAAGCCCTGAACCATTTAGCGTGTGCAAAAGCTCAGGTTTGCCGGTTTCGGGATTTCGCCAGCGCGCTTTGATACGGCGCGCCTGGAACGCCTCGAAATTGCTACATGACGAGATCTCCCGGTACCGCTGCTGCCCGGGCATCCAGACTTCAAGATCATACGTCTTTGCAGCCGCAAACCCGAGATCACCGGTAGAAAGCGCCACGACACGATAGTGCAGCCCAAGTCGTTGCAGGATGACCTCAGCATGAGTGGTGAGTTCTTCTAGTACCTGATAAGACGTTTCAGGTTGAACGAGCTGGACGAGTTCCACCTTTTCAAACTGATGTTGGCGTATCATGCCGCGCGTGTCCTTGCCGTAGGATCCTGCCTCGCTTCGAAAACACGGAGTGTGGCTGACGTACTTACGGGGAAGCTCGTCGGCGGGAATGATCTGATCCTGAGCGAGATTAGTAAGGGGTACCTCAGCGGTAGGAATCAGGTAGAAGCCCTGTTCGGGTACAGCAAAAAGGTCCTCCGCAAACTTCGGCAGTTGACCGGTGCCCTGCATACTACGTTCATTGACAATAAATGGAACATAGACCTCCTTGTAGCCGTGCTCAGTGGTATGCACGTCCAGCATGAACTGAATGAGTGCGCGCTGGAGTTGAGCCAGCGGACCCGCCAGCACGACAAATCGGGAACTTGCAATACGAGTCGCCGACTCAAAGTCCATCATTCCAAGCGCCTCACCGAGCTCTGCATGATCTTTGGGTTCAAAATCAAATGCCGGTGGTTGCCCCCAGCGCCGGATCTCCTGGTTTTCCTCCTCGGTCTGACCGTACGGCACGGTTTCGTGGGGAACATTCGGAATCTCTAACAATAATTCTTCGAGTTCAGCTTGCACTGTTTCAAGTTGGTCTTCACTTTGTTGTAACTGCTCACCGAGATCGGCCACTTTCGCAACCAATAGTGCGATATCCTGTCCGTTTGCTTTGGCCTCACCAATCATCTTGGATTGAGCATTACGTTGGTGCTGCAATTCCTGAGTGTCCACCTGCAGACGCTTCCGTTCTGTTTCTAAGCGCTTAAACTCCTTTGTGTCGAGTGTCACGCCACGGCGGGCTATCGCCTTCGCGACGTCGTCGAGTTTCGCTCGGAGCAGATGCGGATCGAGCATGGGTTATCTATGTATGGATAAGGTTTTCATCAAGACAAATTCTTTGACCATGTATACGATAGAATCGCATGGACGGAGTATGCATCATGCAAAAAGATTTGGTGTAACTGATTTTTCTTTATCACGCAAAACCGGCGCTGCCAACTAACTCGTAAGCAACATGGGCGCACTACCATCACTTTGTCTTTAGTGTCTTCTCATCCAGTGCACGCAACCTTTCGAGTTTCTCCCCAATCTTAATCTCGAGTCCTCTGTCTGTTGGGAAATAGTACCTTCTGCCCTTGAGTTTCTCTGGCAAATAACTTTCTGCTGCGGCATAGGCTTCTGGTTCGTCGTGCGCATAACGATAGTCCTTGCCGTAACCTAACGCCTCCATCAGCTTCGTGGGCGCATTACGCAGCGCCAGCGGTACTTCAAGTGATCCTTTTCCTTTGGCGTCCTCCATAGAATCAGCGAAGGCTTTGTAAACCGCATTGCTCTTCGGGGCACACGCCATATAGAGAACCGCTTGCGCTATTGCGAGCTCGCCCTCTGGACTTCCCAGTCGCTCATAGGTCTCCCACGCGTCCAATCCGATCCGAAGCGCTCTTGGGTCCGCATTCCCAATATCCTCCGAGGCAATCCGCACCACACGGCGGGCAACATACAGTGGATCGACCCCACCATCCAACATGCGCGCGAACCAATAGAGTGCCGCATCGGGTGAGGAACCGCGTACAGATTTATGCAAGGCAGATATCTGATCGTAGAATGCATCCCCCCGCTTGTCGAAGCGACGTAAGCTTCCACCCGCAACGACCTGCTCCAATACATCAACGTCAATACCCCCATCGTCAGTGAGATCCGCGGCAATCTCAAGGAGATTCAGGGCACATCGGGCATCACCATCGGCTATTAGTGCAAGTTGATCACGGACTGCACCATCCATGCTAAGACCCAATTCCCCGAGACCGCGATCTTGATCAGCGAGTGCCCTATCAATGATCTTGCGGATTTCCTGCGGCGCCAATGCCTTGAGGACATAGATTCGAACCCGAGATAA
>JAPUIX010000188.1 GCA_027296625.1 Gammaproteobacteria bacterium
CACGCGCTTTCGTATGTGCCGTCTGGCGAGACCAATTTGCCATTGCCCTCAGGGCTGTACAGCAGGCCGAGCCAGTTGAAAGCCCGCTGCATGGTGCGGCGGCCGAAGGAAAGCGACAGAATCCGGGTCTTCTGAATCATGTGCTGAACGGCGTTGCGCGTGATGGGTAGCGATAGCTTGCCAAATCCCTCTATGGCGGCTTCGATCGTCCGGCGCAGGGCCGTATCGGGAAGGCGTACATGATATGAGGCGAGGACATAGGCGGTGCCGGTTTGCCGCACCAGGTTCGGACTCGTCATGTTCTTGGTACCCGTCCCGCTTCCGGTCAGGAAGTTGAAATCATAAGGGAACAGGCCGGACGGCAGTTGCGACCGAACCAACTGATCGACCGCCAGCCGCATGGGTTCCCGGTCATCGGCGTATGCCTGTCCGATTGCGGCGGAGGCAAGGATTACCGAAAGCCCTGAGAGCATCGCAAGGAAATAGGCGCACCGGGCCTTGTGACGATACGCGCTGATGACTCTGACGCGCATGGTATTCACGACGAGGGCAAGGAAATGAATTGACGCAGCTGTCGCATGTGGTGCTGGGACCCTTCAGTGGTTTGACCTGTTGCCGGCAACGGTACCATGTCGCATGTTCGGCGGTCAGACAATCTCGCTGCTCGCCATAAAGTGTTCAGAGCGTGCGGGACTGAGGATGAAATTCCTGAGCAAACGAATTTCATGCTGTACGGAAAAGAATGCTTCGCCGCACGCTGCGACCGCCAATCTATTATCCGCGGAATATCTGGAGCCGAATTCGACGCATCACAGATTGTTTCCGATACAGATGGTTTTGGACTTCTGACACGCACCGTTGAGTCCGCTTATGGCTACAAGCAGACATCCAGTCGCCCAAAATCGACTTCTGCTTTACCCCCAACAACGGACATTCCGAGGCCTACGCTGGACTTCCGCGTTTGACCCAGAGCGGAAGTCGAGGCTCACCAATTCGTGACGCTCTAGCCAAAAGGATTTCGTCGAGACCAAAGAGGCCGCAACGGTCGCGTGATAGAGCGATAGAAATCTTTCGACCCGGACGTTCTACACGCGGTTTTAGGGAACGCTGCGACCCTCATCTCCTTCCGGCTTGGTGCAAAAGATGCGCCGCTCTTGGCATGCGAATTTGAACCGAAGTTTGAGACGGTACACCTCCTCGACCTGCCTAACTATCACATCTACTTGAAACTAATGATCGACGGCGCGCCGTCGCAGCCGTTTAGTGCGATCACCCTCATGCCTTCGGACATTTTTGCAGTTCGCCACTGAGGCCCGATTTTACGACTACCAATGAATGTTGTTCATGAGCAAGCATTGGGGGCCACCTGACGGGCAGATAATTGAGCGCTTGGTGTCTCCCCCTTAGTCGATTTCGCCCGCGCGACGGGAGTGGCCGTGCCGTGGGACGAGACGATAATGTGGGAGCTGGTCCGAACGTCTTGGGAAATGCGGGCTAAAAGGCAATTACTGTCTGAGGAGGAGCAGTTATGCTAAACCGCCGCCACCCATAGCCAGCCCTCCGCCCCCCAGCGATGCAATAACTCTGGCCTCGCTTCCAAACGCATTTGTATCTAGGTACGAATTAAGTAAATCTGCCTGTGACGTCAGCAGTTCCAGTAGGCCTGCCGCCGTATCTGTAAGTGTGTCAGGATCGATTCCTGCGTACGTCGACGCAATCGACAATGCTCCAATGCTGGCTGCGACGGCTAGGGATTTGGAGAGCTTGCCATCTCGCCCGGATTCCCAGATCTTTTCGCCTTTTTCATCCTGTATCTGATCAGCAATCTTGTAATTTTTTTCAAGAACGTGATCAATTATTTCAACTGCGCTTTCTTCATCAGAATATTTGCCTATAATTCGCTTTAGTTCTGAATCCTTCGTTTGAAACATATGGTAATTATCTTTATGCCAGTATACTTCAGCTGCATGGAATTCGCTTGGGTTTAAAGGCGTCACGTTCTTCAATATTTCAATTGCTTGTTTGATTTCGGCAAGCTTTTCGGCTGAATATGCAAGTAATTTGGCTCGGTTATATTGAGTTAAACAGCAAGCGGGCACTATTTCATCAGCAAAATCAAGAAACTCCTTCGCATCGATGAAGGCGGCAGTGCGATAAACATTGACAATATCGCCCGCGTGTTGTGCGTTTTTATCAGATCTCGCTTCTTTCCTCAAATAGTCGTATATAAAGCATAACGACTCATATAGTGTAATCGCGCCGTCTGCCGCTGAGTTATGCATCCACACCTTTACTTCTTTGCTAATGTCGTCTGAGGCACTCCATTTGCCAGCCATGTAGGATGCGTAATTAATTCTTTTCGTGGATGCCGCCAAATACACGACGTTACTTCTTGCGCGCTCAAAATTGTAGCCCTTCATATTATTGAGAGATAGCTGGTCTATTCGGTGAATAACCTCTGCGCATTTGTTCAAAAGATCGGTGCTAAGCGGATCATCGGCGTAGATGTTTAGGAGAGTTTCTGCATCACTTCGAAGTTCTTTGTACCGCTCGTCGTCGGGCGTCTGCTTTTTGTGAATGCGAGCGACCGTATCTTTGAAATTCTTTGCGGCGTCGAGCGGGCTCATCTTTGCCTCTCCAAATTTTGCGCGTTGACCAACTCCGGCAGTCAGCGCATGGAACATTATTATCGGAGATTGCCCGGATAGCACACATCCAGCTGGTTAAAAACGATAGCACATTCAGCGGTTGAAGGCAAATCATGTCTTGGTACGCATTGCGCACGGCAATCTCCTCGGTTTGCTGGCTGGTTCTTCGATTGAACGCCCTTCTTCTTCTGTATATGGCTGGTCAGAGTTCATCAACAGGGCTCCTTCCAATTGCCGACGATAGACCTCTGCCGCCCAGATCGGTGCCGCGACCACACATAATACAACGGCGAGCGCAAATCGCATCGCGCAATTATGTCTGGTCTGCCGGATTGATGCTATTGCGTTAATTCCGGACCATATCCACCTTTGCCCCTGCCAACCGATGTCGCCTTCCACCATAAAGCGCGACACCTTTTTTTCGAACTCCTAGTTTTCTCCCATCCACGGAACCTGTGGATACCACATATTGCGTCTCTATGACGCAAACCATACAATATACGACATGTCTTATCAGAATAAGCGTGAGCCTCTTATCCAGGAGGAAGCCACCCGTCTAGCCCAGGCCTGCAAGAACCACGAGGAGCGGCTGGTTGTGTGGACGCTCCTCGACACCGGCCTGCGGGTAGGGGAGTTTTCGAGCCTCTCCCGTGACAACATCGACTGGCAGGCACACCGCCTCATGATCTATGGGAAGGGAGGACCCTACGGGAGCAAGTCCAAGCGACGGGTGATTCCGCTTACCGCTCGGGTGCAGCCCCTCATCGAGGGGCACTTTGCGTTGCACGATGCGTTCGGGATGGGCGACCGCACCATTCAGCGCATCGTCAAGCGCGTGGCGAACCGGGCGCGTATTAGTCGGCCGGTAACGCCACACGTCTTGCGGCATACCTTTGCCGTCACCGCCGTACAGCGAAATATTTCGCTGCCGTCGTTGCAACGGCTCCTCGGACATGACCACCTCGGAACGACCCAAATTTATTTAAATCTCTCGCCCGAGGAGGTAATCCGAGAGTTTAACGAGAAG